>CAMPGP010000154.1 GCA_946885545.1 uncultured Altererythrobacter sp. | reverse complement strand
GTCGCCAACACCATGGGCACGCTGATGCAGCAGGCGCTGATCGGCGGACAGCTGGTCCACCCTTTCATGGGCGACGACTGGAAACCCGATCCGGCGCGCAAGGCCGAATTGCTCGGAATCGTCGCGGAGATCGACGCGCGGCCCGATCACACGCTCGCGCTGTCGATCGAACTCGGCGGGATGCTCGTGCTCGCGGGCGACGACGCGGGGTTGAAGGCGTTCGAGAGTGCGGTCGAGCCGATCGACGGGCGCTTCCCGATGCGGCTCGGCAACCACGCCGCGTTCCACACGCACCTGCAGGCGCCGGTCGCCACGCAGGGCCGCGCGGCATTGCCGGCCGACCTGTTCGGCCAGCCCGCGCTCCCGCTGATCGACGGGCGCGGCGCGGTGTGGTGGCCGCACGCGACCGACACGCAGGCGCTGTGGGACTACACGCTCGGCCATCAGGTCACCGAGACTTACGACTTCACCCGCGCCATCGCGGTCTCCGCACGCGAGTTTGCGCCCGACCTGTTCATCGTTACCGGCCCCGGCACCACGCTAGGGGGCGCGGTCGCGCAGTCGCTGGTGCTCGCCGACTGGCGCGGCATGGGCGACAAGGCGGGCTTCAAGGCACGGCAGGATACGGACCCGCTGCTCGTTGCGATGGGCATGCCCGAACAGCGCGGGCTGGCGACCGGGTAACCCAGCTACATCCGCTCGTGCTGAGCCCGTCGAAGCACGCTGGCGGCAGGCTCGACCCTTACGCGACATCCCTCGACAGGCTCAGGATGAGCGGGTGAGGGAAACGGGGCCGAATGATTAATATCCGAAGCGCAGCCCCGCCCAGACCGTGCGCGGCGCGCCGAGATCGATCGATCCGCCCGAATTGCGGGTCACCACCGTCTCGTCGGTGAGGTTTTCGCCGCGCAGGACAAGTGACAGACCCGCACCAAGCGGAACCTGCGCATAAGCGCCGAGCGTGGTCGCGGCAGGCAACACATCGGCCTCCAGATCGTCCTCGAACTGCGCGCCGACGTGGCGCAGCGAGGCCGCGAGCACCCAGCCTTCGTCCGGAGCCCAGGCGAGCGACGCGCCCGCCGCCCAGCGCGGGGTCTGCGAAGGCCGATTGCTATCGAGTTCGGCCGAGGCGCCCCGCCCCTTCACCTCTGCGTCGGTATAGGCGAGCGAGCCGTCGAAACGCAGCGGCCCGCGTTCGATCGACAGGCCGCCCTCGATCCCGCGCGAGGCGATCGCGGGCAGGTTCTGCCGCTGGCGCAGGTTCGGCGCGAGCGTGACGTTCGCGACCGCATCCTTCACCTCGTTGTCGAACGCGGTCAGCGACAGCTCGACACCTTCCGCCGGCGCAAGATCGAAGCCGGCCTCGAACCCGACCAGTCGCTCGTTCTCGAGCGCGGCATTGGCCTCGGTCACCACGGGAAAGACCACGAAGGGACGGTAGAGTTCGTTGAGCGTAGGTTGGCGCAGTGCGGTATAGGCCGCGCCGCGCAACGTCAGCGCCGCGCTGGCATCGAAGGCCGCACCCGCGCGCCAGCCGAGCGTCCAGTCGGAACGGTCAGGGGCGGTGGTTTCCTGAAGCAAGCCCCCGCCCGCATCGACCGCGCGATAGAAACCGTCCGAAATCGTCGTCCGGTCGAGCCGCAGACCGCCGGTCAGGACCAGCCTTTCGCCGGGCGACCAGTCGTGCTCCACGAACAGGCCGAGGTCGGTGTTCGTCCCACCCGCGCGGCGGCGCTCGGTCAGCGCGCCGGAGACGGCGCTGTACGCCTCTTCCTGCAATTCGCCCGAAGCGCGGCGGTAGTCGAGGCCCAGCCGCAGCACGTGATCCTCGCCCACCGGCGGGCGAACCTCGGCCTTGCCGCCGATGCCGGTCGAGGGCGTGTTGCGCTGGTCGAGCACGCGGGTGAAACTGCTCGAACTGATCACGACGTTGGAGAAATTGCGCGCCTGGACATAGCCGAGCGCCTCGAACTGCCAGCGCCCCCGCCCGACCAGCCGCAGGCTCGCATCCTGCCCCTCGCTCGACGAATCGGCGCCGTCGAAGCGCAGCGTGCGGTCGTCGCGGAAGACGAGGCCACGTGCCTGCAATTCCACCGTCTCGCCCAGCGGCGCGACACCGCGCAATCCCGCGCTCCAACTGTCGAATGCCGCGCGTGCGGTGGCGGGCACACGCTGATCCTCGGGCGTGGTGAAGAAGCCTTCTCCCCGATCCCAGCGCGCGTCGGCGGCGACGAAGCTCGAACCGAGTTCGCGTGCCAGCCCCAGGCTAGCCTCGGTCTCGCCGCGATCGTTGGCGAGCAGCGAGGCCGAGAGCGGCGACAGCGCCGCCAGCCCCGCACTGTCGAGCTCGATCCGCCCACCGAGCGCGCCCGCGCCGAACGGGCCCGAGCCGCCGCCGCGCGTCACGCGGATCGAACCCAGCCGTTCGGGCGCGAGCGCGCTCAGCGGAATGTAGCCGAAGAAGGGATCGGCCATCGGCACCCCGTCGAGCAGCACCAACGCGCGGCTGGTGGCGTTGCCGCCGAGCGCGCGCAGCGTCACCCCTTGCGCGCTCGGGTTCGACGAGCGGCTGTCCGACCGGCGGAACTGCTGGAACCCCGCGACCGCGCCGAGCACCTCCTCGATCCGACCCGAAGGCGCGGCGACGATCTGCTCGCGCTCGATCTCGACCGTGTCGTAGGCGGGTGCGGCGGGCGTATCATCCAGCCCCACGCCGGTCACCACGATTACCGGCCCGTCACGCTCCTGCGCGACCGCGGGAAGCGCGACGGCGAGCAACGGAAGGGCGAGGATTGCAAGGCGGTGATGCGACATGTGCCGCGCCCTAACTCATCGCGCACCGCCAGTCAGTTGCAATTTGCCATCGGGACTCGCCAAGGTTCGCGCGATGATTTACGTTCGCGTCAAGGAGAGAGGCCCATGCTCGCGACCGCCCCAGATTTCGACGTCCTGATCGTCGGCGCCGGCATTTCCGGCATCGGCATGGCGGCGCACATGGAGAAGATGTGCCCCGGCCGCAGCTACACGATCGTCGAGCGGCGCGAGAATCTCGGCGGGACCTGGGACCTGTTCCGCTACCCCGGCATCCGTTCCGACAGCGACATGCACACGCTGGGTTTCAATTTCGAGCCGTGGAAGCACGAGAAGTCGATCGCCGATGCGCCGGCGATCCTCGACTATCTCGAGCGCATCGTCGACGAGCGCGGCATCCGCAAGAACATGCGTTTCGGCCACAAGGTGCTCAGCGCCGACTGGCGCAGCGACGAAGCGCGCTGGCACGTCGAGGCCGAGCTGGCCGACGGTTCGACCACGCGCCTGACCGCCAATTTCCTCTACCTAGGCTCGGGCTATTACGACTACGACGAGCCCTACGACCCCGGCTTCAACTTCGGCGAGTTCGGAGGGCAGGTGATCCACCCGCAGTTCTGGCCCGAGGACCTCGACTACGCCGACAAGAAGGTGGTCGTGATCGGCTCGGGCGCGACGGCGGTCACCATCGTTCCGGCGATGGCGGAGAAGGCGGGGCACGTCACGATGCTCCAGCGCACGCCCACATGGATGTTCTCGCGGCCCGCGAAGGATGCGCTGGCGAACTTCCTGCGCAAGATCCTGCCCGAGGAACTCGCCTACCGGATCACCCGGTGGAAGAACATCCGCCTGCAGGACATCGGCTTCAAGCGCGCGCGCGAGAAGCCGGAAAAGGTGAAGGAATTCCTCCACAAGCGCATCGCCAAGGCCTTCGGTGGCGCGGACTACGACGTTGCGGCCTTCACCCCGCCCTACAACCCGTGGGACCAGCGGCTGTGCCTGGTGCCCGACAACGACCTGTTCGAGGCGATCCGCACCGGAAAGGCGAGCATCGAGACCGGCCGCATCGCACGCTTCGTGAAGGGCGGCGTCGAGCTTGAAGATGGCAAGTTGCTGCCCGCCGACATCGTGATCACGGCCACTGGCCTCAAGCTCGCGGTCGCGGGCAAGATCGCGCTCAGCCAGGACGGCGCGCCGGTCGATTTCGCCCAGCGCTACTACTACAAGGGCTGCATGTTCTCGAACCTGCCCAACCTCGCGGTGGTGTTCGGGTACTTGAACGCCAGCTGGACCCTGCGCGCCGACATCAATTCGGACTACGTCTGCCGCCTGCTCAACGAGATGCAGGCCAAGCGTGCCGACATCGCGGTTCCGGTGCTGAGCGAGGCCGACGAGGCGAAGCTTGAGGAGGACGACATCTTCGATTTCTCTTCCGGCTACATCCAGCGCGCCAAGCACATCATGCCGAAGAACGCGGTCGCCTATCCCTGGCGGCTCAACCAGGAGTACGTGCTCGATCGCAAGCGCATGGCGAGCGACCCGGTCGACGACGGGATCCTGGCGCTGCGCCGCGCGGATGAGTCGGTCGAACAGCAGCAACTCGAAGCGGCGGAGTAACCCCTTCCCCGCATCGACACTGTCGCCTAACCCAGCCGTATGAGCGATTCCGAACGCATCTACACCGCCGGCCTCGTCGTGATCGGCGACGAGATCCTCTCGGGCCGAACCCACGACAAGAACATCGCGCAAGTCGCGAGCTGGCTGCAAGTGCAGGGCATCCGCCTGGCCGAAGTGCGCGTGGTGCCCGACGTGCTCGAGAAGATCGTCGCCGCGGTGAACGTGCTGCGGAGCGAAAACGATTACCTCTTCACCACCGGCGGGATCGGCCCGACGCACGACGACATCACGGTCGATGCGGTCGCCGCCGCGCTCGGCGTGCCCGTGGTGATCCACCCCGAAGCGCGGGCGGTTCTGGAACAATACTACGAGGACAAGGGCGGGCTCAACGAAGGGCGCCTGCGCATGGCGCGCGTGCCCGAGGGGGCGGATCTCATCCCCAACCGCATGTCGGGCGCGCCGGGAATCAGGATCGGCAACGTGCACCTGATGGCGGGCGTGCCGCACATTACCGCGCAGATGCTCGATTCGCTCACCGGAACGCTCGAAGGCGGCGCCCCGCTGCTGAGCGAGACCGTCGGCGGATTCATCCCCGAAAGCGAAGTGGCGGGTCTCTTGCGCGAGGTCGAGAAGGCGCACGCAAACTGCCAGATCGGCAGCTACCCGTTCTTCCGCGAAGGCAAAGTGGGATCGAACTTCGTCATCCGCTCGACCGATGCCGATGCCTTGCAAAGCTGCATGCACACGCTGTGCGAAGGGCTCGCCGAACTCGGCTTCGATTTTACGCCGGGCGGCATCTAACCTGGCCTTAACCCCGGCGTGGTACGTCGGCGCGCATGACCGCGGTCTACATCACGATCGATACCGAATACGCCGCGGGTCTTGCGCACCTCGGCAGGGCGGAGAATTTCGCGCGCTCGATCGCCTGCGAGACGCCGAGCGGCCCCGCGGGCTTGTTCTACAAGATGCGCCTGATGGAGCGGC
>CAMPGP010000153.1 GCA_946885545.1 uncultured Altererythrobacter sp. | reverse complement strand
GCGCTGCGCACGCTTCCGGGCATCGATCGCCCGGCGCTTGCCGCGCTCATGCCCACGCTGGGCGACAACGACGTCATCATGCTCGATCTCGGCGCCAATACCGAGGCCGACGCGCGCAACCTCGTCCAGTTCGCGATCATGGGCGCGGCCTATTCGCGCATCGTCACCGGCCTCGAAATACCGCGCGTGCGCCTGCTCAACATCGGCACCGAGGAAACCAAGGGCACCGACGCGCTGCGCCTCGCCGCCGCGCAGCTCCAGGCCGCCACCGGCCTCGCGCTGTCGTTCGACGGGTTTGTCGAAAGCGACAAGATCAACCGCGGCGAAGTCGACGTGGTGGTGACCGACGGGTTTTCCGGCAACATCGCGCTCAAGGCGATCGAAGGCACCGCGCGCTTCGTAACCGACCTGTTGCGGCGCGCCTTCACCAGCTCGGTCCGCTCGAAGATCGGCTTCCTCGTCTCGCGCCCCGCGACCGAGCTGCTGCGCCACCATCTCGACCCCAACAACCACAACGGCGCGGTCTTCCTTGGCCTCAACGGCGTCGTGGTGAAGAGCCACGGCAGCGCCAATGCCCTCGGCGTCGCCAACGCCGTCACGGTCGCGGCGCGCCTGCTGGAAGACGATCTGACGCACCGGATCAGCGCCGATCTGGCCGCGCTCGGCGAAGCGAAGCTGCGGGTAAGCCATACCAACGGGGACGCCAAGTGATCCGCTCCGTCGTCAAGGGCAGCGGCTCCGCGCTCCCGCGCACCGTGGTGAGCAACGCGGAGCTTGCCGCGAAGGTCGATACCAGCGACGAATGGATCGTCGAGCGCACCGGCATCCGCCAGCGCTACATCGCCGAACCGGACGAGACGACCTCGACCCTCGCAACCGAAGCCGCGCGCAAGGCGCTCGACGCGGCGGGGCTGGGCCCGAACGACATCGACCTGATCGTGCTGGCGACCGCCACGCCCGACCAGACCTTTCCGGCGACGGCGACCATCGTCCAGCACGCGCTGGGCTGCAATGGCGGCATCGCATTCGATGTCGCGGCGGTCTGCTCCGGCTTCCTCTACGCGCTCGCGAGCGCCGATTCGATGCTTCGCACCGGCATGGCGAAGCGCGCGCTGGTGATCGGCGCCGAAACCTTCAGCCGCATCCTCGACTGGGAAGACCGCACCACCTGCGTCCTCTTCGGCGACGGCGCGGGCGCGATCGTGCTCGAGGCGCAGGATGTTGCGGACGATGGTCCCGGTATTCTCGCTTGCAAGCTCCACGCCGATGGGGAGCACAACGAGTTGCTCTACGTGGACGGCGGCCCGTCGACCACGCAGACCGTCGGCCACCTGCGCATGCGCGGACGCGAGGTGTTCCGCCACGCGGTGGTCAACCTCGCCTCGGTGCTGGAAGCCACGCTGGCGGAGGTCGGCTACAAGCCTTCGGACCTCGACTGGGTCGTGCCGCACCAGGCCAACGCCCGCATTCTCGATGCCACCGCGCGCAAGCTCGGATTGCCGGCGGAGAAGGTCATCGTCACGGTCGATCGCCATGCCAACACCTCGGCCGCTTCGGTACCCCTCGCGTTCGACGTGGGGGTCAAGGACGGGCGGATAAAGCCCGGCGATCTTGTCATGTTCGAAGCGATGGGTGGCGGCTTCACCTGGGGTGCGAGTCTGGTCCGCCTTTGACGTCCACGGATGTAGACGGATTGTCGAAAACCGCCGTCAACGCATTGCGAAATCGACAAATACCTGTAAGACAACCGGGTATAATCCAAAATCGGGTCGCGATGGAGGAGTAATGCGCATGATGCGTACGGTGGGCACGCTGACTCGCGCGGATCTGGCGGAAACGATCAATCGCAAGATGGGTCTTTCCAGGGCGGAATCGCTCGATCTGGTCGAATCGATTCTCGCACATATGTGCGAGGCGATGGCCAATGGCGAAAACGTCAAGATCTCCGGGTTCGGCAGCTTCGTGCTGCGCGACAAGCAGGAACGGATCGGCCGCAACCCGAAGACGGGTGTGGAAGTACCGATCACGCCGCGGCGGGTCATGACCTTCCGGGCGAGCCAGTTGCTCAAGGAACGCATAGCGCAGGAGTAGGGCGATGACGGCCGATTTCGACGATGGGAAGGACGAAGGCGCTCTCAGGACCATCGGCGAACTCGGCCAGGCGCTCGGCATCAAGCCGCACGAGCTGCGCTATTGGGAACAGCAGATCCCGATGCTGCAACCACTGAAGCGCAGCGGCGGCCGGCGCTACTATCGCACCGAAGACGTCGCGCTGGTCGAACGCATCGACCGGCTGGTGAACCGCGAAGGCTACACGCTCAAGGGCGCCCTCGCGGCGCTGAAGGGCGGCGGCTCGACTGCGGCGCGCGCAGAGCGCGTAAGCGGCGCTGCTTCCGACGGTGACGAGGTGCTTCCGCGCCTGAAGGCAATCCGTGCAAGGCTCGCCGCGGCGCTCGCCGCCTGACTACTTCAGTGCATCGGCGCGGAACCGGCGCTTGCGCATCACTGTTCCGGCTGGTCGCTGCCATTGTTGACCCAACGCCATGCGGCATCGCGCTCCGCGGGTGAATGGGTGTGATACGAAATGTTCGGCAGCAGCGCGCTCTCGATTCGGGTGCCGGCGCGGACCCAGGCCTGGTCCGCGACCACCGCGACCCGTCCGAAGCGGCCAAGCTTCTCGAACAGGGGCAGGGTCCGGGCGATGTAGGACGGCAGACCCGCAAGGCTGATGCCCTTGATCCCCTGCGTCTCGACGAACACGTGAACCCTGTCGTGTGCGGCCATCACCGCCTCGAGCCGGTCCATCACGGCATCGAGATCGTTCTCGCCGATCGTGCCGCTTACGTGGACCGCGACGACATCGTCGGCGCTATCGAGAATGGTCAGCATCGCCTCGCCTTCCATCGGGAAATAGTGGCGCGACCGCCGTGGAAGTCTATCACGGCTACTCCGCCGCCAGCAACTCCTCCGCCGCCCCCAGGTCCACGCTGACGAGGCGGCTGACTCCTTTCTCGATCATCGTCACGCCGAACAGGCGGTGCATGCGGCTCATGGTCACCGCGTTGTGGGTGACGATCAGGTAGCGGGTGGCGGTTTCCTTCACCATCGCGTCGAGCAGATCGCAGAAGCGGTCGATATTGGCGTCGTCGAGCGGGGCGTCGACTTCGTCGAGCACGCAGATCGGCGCGGGGTTGGTGAGGAAGAGGGCGAAGATCAGCGCGATCGCGGTCAGCGCCTGCTCGCCGCCCGACAGCAGCGTGAGCGACTGCAGCCGCTTGCCCGGCGGCTGGGCGAAGATCTCCAGCCCGGCCTCGAGCGGGTCGTCGCTGTCGATCAGCGCCAGGTGTGCCTGACCGCCTTCGAACAGGCGGGTGAACAACCGCTGGAAGTGCGTGTCGACCTGCTCGAACGCGGCGCGCAGCCGCTCGCGCCCTTCGCGGTTCAAGCTACCGATCGAGCCGCGCAGTCGGTGTACCGCGTCGGCCAGTTCGGCCTGTTCGGCGGCGTTCGAGCCGTGTTCGGTCTCGATTTTCATGAGTTCATCGGCAGCCACGAGGTTCACCGGCCCGATCCGCTCGCGGCTGGCGACGAGGCGCTCCATTTCCTCCGACTCGGCGGTCGAGTCGCTGACTGCCACTTCGTCGAATTCGAACCGCCCGGCGAGGAGCGGGGGCGGGCACTGGAAGCGTTCGCCCGAAATCCGCGCCATCTCGCCGCGCCGCGCTTCCTCGTTCTCCGCGCGTGCGGCAAGACCGGCACGGGTCTCGCGGGAACTGGCCAGCGCTTCGTTCGCTTCGGCGAACGCGCGGTCGGCGGCGTCGGCAGCGCTTTGCGCCCCGGCGACCGCGCCCTCGGCCGCCACCAGATCCTTGCCGAGCCGCTCGCGCACCGCGTCGCCCTGCTCGATCTCGCGCATCAGGCCGGCGGGCTTGGCGGCGAACACCGCGCGCTCCTCGGCGATCTCCTCGAAGCGCCGCTCCATGCCCGAAAGCCGCAGTGCGGCCTCGCCCGAGCGGGCCTGCCAGCTCGCCATGTCGCTTCGCTGCGCCGCCGCCGCCTCGCGCGCCACCGCCAGCGCCTGGTCGTGCGCGGCGAGTTCGGCAGCGGCGGCCTGCTGACCCGAGCGCGCCGCCTCGTTCTTCGCCTGCGCGGCTTCGAGCGTCGCGCGCCCGGTCACCGGATCGGGGAGGGCGGCCTTGCGCTCCCGCGCAGAGGAGAACTCGGCCTTGGCCTGGGTGCGCTGCTCGGCCAGCTCGCGCGCCGCTTCGTCGAGCTCGGCCAGCCGCGCCGCGCGCCGCTCGCGCGCCGCTTCGGCCTGATCGAGCGCGCGCAAGGCCTGCCGTTCGGCTTCGCCTGCCTCTGCAATCCCGCGCTCGGCCGCGACCAGCGCGCGCTGCAATTCCGACAGTTCCTCCTGCGCCGCAGCCTGCGCCGCCTCGGCGCTTTCGACCGCCCCAAGCAGTGCGGCCAGTTCGCCCTCCAACTCGGCGTAGCGGTTCTCCGCCTCGAGCCGCGCCGCCTCCGCCGCGCCTTCGCCGCGCGCGACGAACCCGTCCCACCGGCGCAAGTGCCCGTCGATCGTGACTAGCCACTCGCCGGGGCCGAGCGCGCGCCCGTCGTCGCTCTCGGCGACGTGGACGAGCGCCAACCGCGCCGCGAGTTCGGGCGGGCAGTGGGGAACGTGATCCGCGAGGGCGTCCGAGACTTTCGCAGGCGCGGCGCCGCCGGTCCAGAAACGCCCGTCGCCCTCCGCCGAGCCGAGCGGCGCCTTCGCATCGCGTCCGAGCACCGCCGCCAGAGCACGCTCGTATCCCTTCGCCGCGCGCACCTTGTCGAGCGCCGCGGGCCGACCCTTGCGCCCCGCCGCTTGCCGCTCGCGCGCCTCGCGGTCGCGCTTGAGCGCGCTCCACTCGCGCTCGACTCCGGCGAGTTCGGCCCGCGCCGAGGCCAGCGCGCTCGCCGCATCGTCGCGCGCCGTCTGGAGCGTATCCTTGCGCGCCCGATCAGCGTCCAGGCCTTCGCGCAGTCTTGCCACTTCGCGCGCAGCTTCCTCGGCGGCGGCCTTGGCCTCCGCTACCGCCACCTCTGGATCGCCCGCTTCGGACAGCGCGCGCCGCGCCTCCTCCTGCCGCCGCGCTTCGCCGTCGAGCCGTGCGAGCCGCGCTTCGGCCTGCTCGATCGCCGCGCCCGCGACACGCCATTCGGCCTCGACCCCGGCGTGGTCGGCGGTCGCCTTGGCCAGCGCGAGTTCCGCCGCCCGTCCAGCACGCTCGCGGTCCTCCAGCTTCGTCGCCCGCGCCGGGCGCCGCGCCTCGTCGTCGGCGAGCGCCTTCTCGTTCGTAGCGAGATCCTTCTCAAGCCGCGCCAGCGCCTCGGCGGCGTCGCGCGTCAGCCGGTCGGCATCCTTGCGAT
>CAMPGP010000152.1 GCA_946885545.1 uncultured Altererythrobacter sp. | reverse complement strand
GACGCTGCGCGGCAGCTTGCGCCGCCACACGGTGCGGCCGTTCTTCTTGCGCCGGGCGACGTGGCGTTCGAGCGCGGCGCGCGCATCGGGATCGATCACCGGGCCGACATCGGTTTCGAGATCTTCCGGATCGCCGATCACCAGCGCTTCGAACGCGCCCTTGATCATTTCCAGCATCTCGTCCGCGACATCGTCCTGCAGATAGAGCACGCGCAGCGCGCTGCACCGCTGGCCGGCGCTCTGGAAGGCGCTGTTCACGACATCGCGCGTCACTTGTTCGGGCAGCGCCGAACTGTCGACGATCATCGCGTTCTGCCCGCCGGTCTCCGCGATCAGCGTCGCGATCGGCCCCTCGCGCGCGGCGAGGCTGCGGTTGATCGCGTGGGCGGTCTGGGTCGAACCGGTGAACGAGACGCCCGCGATGCGCGGATCGGAGGTGATGAGCTGGCCGACCTCGCCCGCGCCCGGGAGGAGCTGGAACACGTCTTCGGGGATGCCCGCCTGGTGGCACAGCTTGACCGCGAGCGCGGCGATCAGCGGGGTCTGCTCGGCGGGCTTGGCGATCACCGTGTTGCCCGCGGCGAGCGCGGCGGCGGCGGGCCCGATGAAGATCGCCAGCGGGAAGTTCCACGGGCTGATCGTCGCGAAGACGCCGCGCCCGTGCAGGCTCAGCCTGTTTTCCTCGCCCGTCGGGCCGGGCAGGAGCGTCGGCGCGGTGAACAGGCGCCGCGCCTCTACGGCGTAGTAGCGCAGGAAGTCGACCGCCTCGCGCAATTCGAGGATCGCGTCCATCAGCGTCTTGCCCGCTTCGCGCTGGCACAGGCTGAGGATTTCGTCGGTATGCGCCTCGAACATGTCGGCGGCGGCTTCGAGCAGGACCGCACGCTTTTCCCCGCCGAGGGAATCCCAGCCCGGCTGGATGGCCGCGGCGCGGGTGATCGCGACGTCGACTTCCTCGGGCAAGGCATCGCGCCGGGTGCCCACTTCGTGCGTCAGGTCCTGCGGCTGGGTGATCGGGGCGACTTCGCCCTGCTCGGGCGAACGAAGCGTGGGTTCGGCATGCCAGCGGCGCGCGTCGAGCACGTGCAGCCGTTCGAGCAGCGGCTCGATCACCAGCGGATCGGCGATGTCGATCCCGGCGCTGTTGCGGCGGCCGGGGAAGATGTCGGCGGGCAGCGGGATCGCCGGATTGCGCTTGGGCTCCGTCGCGGCGAGTTCGGCCACCGGGTCGCCGGTCAGCTCGCCCACCGGCACTTCGGCGTCGGCCATGCGATTGACGAACGAGCTGTTGGCACCGTTCTCCAGCAGGCGCCGGACGAGATAGGCGAGCAGGTCCTTGTGCGTGCCGACCGGCGCATAGATACGCACCGGCGTGCGGCGGTTGCCTTCGATCGCGGCGAGTTCGGAATAGACTTCCTCGCCCATGCCGTGGAGCCTCTGGAATTCGAAGGGACCTTCGCCCTTTGCGGCCAGCGCCTTGATCGCGCCGATGGTGTAGGCGTTATGGGTGGCGAAGGCGGGGTAGAGCACGTCGCGCGCTTCGAGCATCTTCGCCGCGCAGGCGAGATACGACACGTCGGTGCCGACCTTGCGGGTGAAGACCGGAAAGTCCCTGAGCCCGGCGACCTGGGTCAGCTTGATCTCGGTGTCCCAGTAGGCGCCTTTGACCAGCCGCACCATCAGGCGGCGGCCGTGCTTGCGGGCGAGCTTGGCGACCCAGTCGCACAGCGGCGCGCCGCGCTTCTGATAGGCCTGGATCGCGAGGCCGAAGCCTTCCCACTGCCCGCCGCCGGGCCGGGCGAAGATTTCGTCGTCGGCGACCAGCGCCTCGAGGATATCGAGCGAAGGCTCGAGCCGCTCGGCTTCCTCGGCATCGATGGTGAAGTGCATGTTGGCATCCCGCGCCTTGATCGCGAGGTCCTTCACCATCGGCACCAGCGCCTTGATGGCCGCGGAAGCGTGGAAGTGGTCGTACTTGGGATAGAGCGCCGAGAGCTTGACCGAGATGCCGGGCGAGCTGGAAATGCCGCCGTCGGTCTCGCGCGCCAGCCGGGCGATCGCGTTCTCGTAGGCCAGGCGATAGCGTTCGGCGTGGGGGAAGGTCATTGCCGCTTCGCCCAGCATGTCGAAGCTGTGCGTGAGGCCCTTGGCGCGTTCGGGTGCGGCGCGTTTCAGCGCTTCCTCGATCGTGCGCCCGAACACGAACTGCCCGCCGAGGATGCGCATCGCCTGCAGCGTTGCCGTGCGGATCACCGGTTCGCCCAGACGGTTCATCGCGCTGCGCAGCGTGCGGCCCATGCCGCGCTGCTGCTCTTGCGGCTTCTCGAGCACTTCGCCCGTCAGCATGAGCGAGAAGGTCGCCGCATTGACGAAGGTCGAGGAGCTTTCACCGAGATGTTCGGCCCAGTCGATATGGCCGATCTTGTCGCGGATCAGCGCGTCGGCGGTCTTGCTGTCGGGCACGCGCAGCAGCGCTTCGGCGAGGCACATCAGCGCGATGCCTTCCTCGGTCGCGAGGCCGAACTGCTGGAGGAAGGCGTCGATCCCGCTCGCCTTGCGCTCGCGCGCACCGCCGATAAGCTTGCCCGCGATCGCCGCCGCTTCGCCGTGGACGGCGGTGGCGGGCGCTGCCTGTCGCATGCGTTCGGCCAGGCACGCCTCCTCTTCCTGGCGGAAGGCCAGCCGGACGGCGGTGCGGTCGAGGGGGGAGGAAACGGGCATAGAACGACTCGGTCGAGAGGGGTGAGGAATTGGCGCGCCCTTGGACGCGCTTTCGGCCGCAATCAAGCGTAGTGGCGGGCGAGCGCGGCCGTCACGTTTTCGTGGGCCTTGTCGCCCAGGTGCAGGCCCAGCTTGCCGCGCCGCCAGAGCACGTCATCGGCGGTCTGTGCGAACTCCTCGCGCCGCAGGTAGTCGACCTCGGCCTCGGTCATCCCGCCGCCGCAATCGCGCCCGAGCTCGGCGAGCGATTTCGCGCGCCCGATCACCCGTTCGATCCGGGTGCCGTAGGCGCGCGCCATGCGCCGCGCGGTCGCATCGGGCAGCCACGGCCACAGCGCGCGGATCTCTCCGAGGAACGCGTCGAGGCTTTCTGCGAAATCGCCGCCGGGCAGGGCCGCATCGGCCGTCCATGGCTGGCCCGGGACGTCGACGTGCTTGCCCAGCCGGTCGAGCGCGTGTTCGGCGAGGCGGCGATAGGTCGTGATCTTGCCGCCGTAGACGCTCAGCAACGGGGCTGTGCTGACCCCTTGATCGCCGGCAGGAGCATCGACATCGAACACGTAATCGCGCGTCACGGTCGCATTGCTCGCGGCGTTATCCTCGTAAAGTGGTCTAATCCCTGCATAAGTTGAGATGACGTCTGCCGGCGTCACCGGTTCCGAGAAATACTCGGAAGCCGCCGCGCAGAGGTAGTCGCGCTCGTCGTCGGAGATCGACACCGCGTCGCGATCGCCCTCGAACAACTGGTCGGTGGTGCCAATCAAAGTGAAGTCGTGCTCGTAGGGAATCGCGAAGACGATCCGCCCGTCGCGGTTCTGGAAAATATACGCGTGCTCGCCTTCGAACTTGCGCCGGATCACGATGTGGCTGCCCTTGACCAGCCGCAGGTGCGCCTCCGCGCCGGTGCCGAGCGCCATCGTCGCGACGTCGTCGACCCACGGCCCTGCGGCGTTGGCGACCGCACGCGCTCGCACCGTCTTGCCGCGCCCGCCCGCGCGCAGCGTCGCGCGCCAGTGATCGCCCGCGCGTTCGAGCGCGATGCAGCGCGTGCGGGTCAGGACCTGCGCGCCGCGTTCGCGCGCATCCATCGCGTTGAGCACTACCAGCCGCGCATCGTCGACCCAGCAGTCCGAGTATTCGAACCCGTGGGTGAAGCGATTTTGCAGCACATCGCCGTGCGGCGGATCGCGCAGGTCGATGCCGCGACTTCTTGGCAGCGAGCCGCGTCCGCCCAACCGGTCGTAGAGGAACAGCCCCGTGCGCAGCATCCACTTCGGCCGCAGCCCCGCGTCGTGCGGCAGGACGAAGCGCATCGGGCGCACCAGATGCGGTGCGATCCGCAGCAGCACCTCGCGCTCGCGCAGCGCCTCGCGCACGAGGCGGAATTCGTAGTTCTCGAGATAGCGCAGCCCGCCGTGGACCAGCTTGGTGCTGGCGGACGAGGTGTGGCTGGCGAGATCGTCCTTCTCGACCAGCGCGACTTTCATCCCGCGCCCCGCGGCGTCGCGCGCGATGCCTGCGCCGTTGATACCGCCGCCGATGACGAGAAGGTCGAGCATCCTCGGCGCCCTATCGGCTCGCGCGACGGGTGGCGAGGCATTTGCAGCGAACCGTGCCCCGGCTATGGCCCATGCGAAATCCATGGGAGCAAGCAATGGCAGGCCGGTACTTCGACGAATGGCAGGTGGGCGACCGGATCGAGCACGAGATCCGCCGCACGGTGACCGAGACCGACAACCTGCTGTTCACGACGATGACGCACAACCCGCAGCCGCTGCATCTCGATGCCGAGGCGGCGAAGGAATCGGAGTTCGGGCAGATCCTCGTCAATGGCACTTTCACGTTCGCGCTGATGGTGGGGGTGAGCGTGGGCGAGACGACGCTGGGCACGCTCGTCGCCAACCTCGGCTACGACAAGGTCGCGATGCCGAAACCGGTGGCGATCGGCGACACCTTGCGCGCGACCAGCGAGGTTTCCGCGCTGCGCGAATCGAAGTCGCGCCCCGATGCGGGAATCGTCACCTTCACCCACGAAATGCTCAACCAGCGCGGCGAAGTCGTGTGCCGCTGCGAGCGCTCGGCATTGCTGAATAAGAACCCCGCCTGAGCGCGCGGCGGGAGCCGTTCGTGCGCCTGCTCGTTTGGGCTGGCGTGACGAACGGCGATCCGCACAGCATCGGGGAAGTCCTCGAAGGCATCGAGGACCTCGGCGACGAGCGCGACGAGGTCTGCATCGGCGATGCGCTCGACCGGTTCGGGCGGCGCAGCTTCGGGCCGATCCTGCTTCTCCTACCCTTGATCGAGCTGTCGCCGATCGGCGGAATTCCCGGCGTTCCGACGTTCCTTGCGCTGATGATTGCGTTGATCGCAGGGCAATTGCTGTTCGGGCGCGACCACGTCTGGCTGCCGAAGTTCGTCGAACCCCGCGCGATCGACGGCGACAGGCTTGCCCGCGCGGCGCACCGGCTGGACGGCGGAGCGGCGAAGGTCGACGGCTGGTTCCGTGGACGGTTCAAGTGGTTGACCAAGGGGCTGTGGCCGCGCTTCGCCGCGCTCGTCGTGATCGGTCTGTGCTGCACTGTCCCGCCGCTCGAATTCATTCCCTTCGCCAGCTCGGCGCCGATGATCGCCATTGCCGCCTTCGGGCTGGCGCTCATGGTGCGCGACGGGCTGCTGATGCTGATCGCCTTCGCGCTTTCGCTCGGCGCGCTGGGGATGACGATCGCACTCTTCGCCACGGGTTCCGGCACCTGACCGG
>CAMPGP010000151.1 GCA_946885545.1 uncultured Altererythrobacter sp. | reverse complement strand
ACTGGCGGACCATGCCCATGTATTCGTTGTTGAGGATGAACACCTTGACCGGCAGGCGGTATTGGCTCGCGGTGGCGAGTTCCTGGATGTTCATCTGGATCGAGGCTTCGCCCGCGATGTCGATCACCAGCCGGCCGGGATTGCCGAGCTGCGCGCCGATCGCGGCGGGCAGGCCGTAGCCCATCGTGCCGAGGCCGCCGCTGGTAAGCCAGCGATTGGGGGCGGAGAAGCCGAAATACTGCGCGGCCCACATCTGGTGCTGGCCGACTTCGGTGCTGACGATCGGGTCGTGGCCGCGGGTGAGGGCGAACAGGCGCTCGATCGCCTTTTGCGGCATGATCTCGGACTTGCTGGGTGGGTAGGCGAGGCATTCGACCGCGCGCCAGCCGGCGATACGGGCCTTCCACTCGCCGAGATCGCGGGCGCGGCGTTCGCCCCATGCCGTGACGATCTGTTCGAGAACGTTGGCGCAATCGCCGAGGATCGGCAGATCGACCGGCACGGTCTTGTTGATCGAGCTGCGGTCGATGTCGATGTGGATCTTCTTCGATCCCGGCGAGAACGCGTCGAGCCGACCGGTCACGCGATCGTCGAACCGCGCGCCGACGCAGACCATCAGGTCGCAGCGGTTCATCGCCATGTTCGCTTCGTAGGTGCCGTGCATGCCGAGCATGCCGAGCCAGTCGGGATGGTCGGCGGGAAAGGCGCCGAGGCCCATGAGTGTGCTGGTGACGGGCGCGCCGGTCAGGTCCTGCAGGCGGCGCAGCAACGCGCTCGCGCGAGGGCCGGAATTGATGACCCCGCCGCCGGTGTAGAGCACCGGGCGTTCGGCGGCGGCGAGCATCTCGACCGCCTGCGCGATCGCGTCGCCGTCGCCTTCGACTTGCGGAGCATAGCGCGCGGAAGCGAGCGGTGCCGCCCCCTGATCGTCCCAAGCCGCGAGCGCGATCTGCACGTCCTTGGGAATGTCGACCACGACCGGGCCGGGGCGGCCGGTGGTGGCGATGCGGAACGCCTCGTCGATCGTGGCGCGCAGCTGCGTCGGGTCCTTCACGAGGTAATTGTGCTTGGTGCAGTGACGCGTGATGCCCACAGTGTCGGCTTCCTGGAACGCGTCGGTGCCGATCAGCGCGGTCGGGACCTGCCCGGTGATGACGACCAGCGGGATCGAATCCATGAACGCGTCGGCAATGCCGGTGACCGCGTTGGTGGCACCGGGGCCGGAGGTGACGAGGACCACGCCGGGCTTCCCGGTCGAGCGGGCGTAGCCTTCGGCCGCGTGCGCCGCGCCAGCCTCGTGCCGAACGAGGATGTGGCGAAGGCGCTCGTCGGCGAACAGTTCGTCATAGATCGGCAGCACCGCGCCGCCCGGGTAGCCGAACACGAATTCGACCCCCTGGCGCACCAGGCATTCGATCAGGATGGATGCGCCGCTGCGCTCCTCCGCCATTGCTTCGACCTTCCTCGTAATCCGCGAAATTCCAGCGGCCGAATATAGATCGACCCGGCGCGAGGGGGACGCACCGGGTCGAGCTTTCCAGCCACCAATGGCCTATGCGACATAAAATGATATGTCAAGGCCTAGCTTTGTAATAAAGATGCCCAAATATCTTCTAAGTCATCCGAAACCGCCGCTTTCCGGGGCCAGTGATCGGGCGGCTGATTCCTGAACCAGGTATACTGCCGCTTGGCATACTGCCGTGTGGCAGCCTGACCCGTAGCGCGCACGTCGAACCTGATACCGCCGCAGGACCTTACGAATTCGGCGATCTCCGGCACACCGATCGCGCGCATCACGGGCAACTCCGGATCGAGTCCACGCTTCATCAGCGCATCGACCTCGGCGATCGCTCCGTTGCGAAGCATGCGCTCGAAGCGCAGGTCGCAGCGCTTGTAGAGCCATTCGCGGTCGGGCAGCAGGATCAGGGGGTGCAATTGGACCTGGTCGCCGATCCCGCCAACCATGCGTTGCTGCCAGTATCCGAGCGGGCGCCCGGTCGAGCGCACGACTTCGAGCGCGCGCGCCATGCGCTGTATGTCGCGATGGCCAAGGCGTTCGGCGGCCTCCGGGTCCTCCTGTGCGATGCACTCGCGCAATTCGTAGGTCGAGAGGTTGCGGACGAGATAGCGGACGTTCGGATCGATCTCGGGCACCGGGGCGATGCCCTCGATCAGGGTGCGCAGGTAGAGCCCGCTTCCGCCACAGAGGATCGGCACGGCGCCTGTAGCATGAAGGTCGGCGATTTCGCGCTTGGCGGCGTCAGACCAGTCGGCGGTAGAGCAGGCCTGCGCGCCGTCCCACGCCCCGAACAGGCGATGCTCGATGCCGCCCATCTCCTCCTCGGTAGGACGGGCGGACACGATGCGCAGATCGCGATAGACCTGCTGGCTGTCGGCGTTGATCACGACGCCGCGCCGCCCCGTGCGCTCCAGCGCCTGCGCGAGCCGCACCGCCAGATCGCTCTTGCCGCTTGCGGTCGGCCCTGCAATGAGCGCGACCGGTTTCCCATGCGGCGGCATTCCGCCCAGCGACTTCGGAGGATCAACGGTGCTCATCGCCCGGCTGATAGCAGACCCGGCAGGACTGGAAACACACCTCGACCGCGCAACCGCCGCCCTCGAGCACGAAGGGATGCGCGTGGCGCTGGCGCAGATGCTCGATTTCTGCGGCGACGTGCTCCAGATCGGATTGCCCGAGGGCGATGCGGCGACGCTACGGCGCGTGCTCGACGAGCATTTCGCGCCGGCCGACGTGCTGGTTTCCGACGTCGAGATCGAACTGCCCGACCTGTTCGTGTCCGACATGGATTCGACCATGATCGGGCAGGAATGCATCGACGAGCTGGCCGATTTCGCCGGGCTGAAGGATCGCGTCGCGGCGATCACCGAACGCGCGATGCAGGGCGAACTCGATTTCGCCAGCGCACTGGCCGAGCGCGTGGGTCTGCTCGCCGGGTTGGAGGAAGAGGCGATCGAGACCTGCCTTGCCGAACGTATCCGCCCGGTCGCGGGCGCGAAGACGCTCGTCGCGACGCTCAAGGCCAGGGGCTGCCGTACGGTGCTGGTAACGGGCGGCTTCCATCACTTCGCCGATCCCGTCGCCGAGCAGATCGGCTTCGAGCACGTCGTCGGCAATCGGCTCGCGGTGGCAGACGGCAAGCTGACCGGCGCGCTTGCAGGCGCGATCACCGACAGCGCAGTCAAG
The DNA here is from genome assembly GCA_946885545.1 of uncultured Altererythrobacter sp. Next base: position 2,404 of record CAMPGP010000151.1, on the reverse strand, counting down.
CGGCGCGTGCTGATCGAGGAGGCGGCGAGGATCGGCGGCGAGGCGACTACGCTCGCGACCGGCGACGGGGCGAACGACATCCCGATGCTCGAAGCCGCGACCTGGGGCCTGGCCTACCGTGCCAAGCCCAGGGCGCGTGCCGCGGCCAACGGCTGGGTCGACCGCGGGGACCTGACCGCGGTGCTCGACCTGCTCGGCATCCCGCGCGACGAATGGGTGCGCGCATAGACGGAAAGTCGCTTTCAATTTGCAACCGATTTGCTAGGCTGACAGGCGTGTCAGTAGAGGACGCGCCGCGATGACCGAGCATCAGACCCTGCCGAGCGCCGATCCGACCGCCGCCTGCGCCAGCGATGGAACCGTGTTCCGCAGCGCCGCGCGGCCCAGGCCGAAGCGCGACGTGCGCAAGGCGCTCCATCACTTCCGCGAACTGATCAAGGACAAGGAAGACACCGAACAGGTGTTCCATATCTACGAGGCGCTGCCTTCGAAGACCTTCCTGCCGCGCGCCCGCGCGCTGACGCTGAGCCCGCGCGGCGAGGCATTGCGCGCGAGCGAACCCTTCCTGCCGCCGATCCTCGACGATCACGAGGCGCTGCTGAAGCTGCCCGAGGGTAGCGTCGCGCACGCCTATGTCGCATTCATGCGGCGCGAGGGGCTGAGCGCGGCCGGACTCGTGGCGGAATCGGAGAAGATGGGGCGGCCCAAATACGGCGATCTCGTCGAATGGTTCGGTTTCCGCCAGCGTGACACGCACGACCTGATGCACGTGCTGACGGGCTACGGCCGCGACGCACTGGGCGAGCAATGCGTGCTGCTGTTCACCCACGGCCAGAGCCCGAGCCACGGGCACCTGCTGCTCGGCTATGCCGGGGCGTTGAACATCAAGAAGCAGGTCGAGAGCCGCGCGCCCGTCTATCGCGCTGTCCGCGAGGCGCACCGGATCGGCAAAGCGTGCCCGCCGATCATCGAGATGCCCATCCGCGAACTGCTAGCGATGGATCTCGCAACCGTGCGCCGCGATTTCGGCATTGCCGAGCCGGTTTGGTACGAGCGCTGCCACGCGGTCTGGCGCAGCGAGGGGATCGATCCCTACGATCTGCTGGGCAAGGCGATGGCGGAAAAGCTCGCCGCCTAGTTCACAGCCAGCTCGAGATCGTGGCGAGCGATTTCTTGCGCAGCGCATGCTCGGGCACGGTCGCATCGGGCGCGGCATGGCCGGCGACCACGATCATCAGCGGTTTTTCGTGCGCGGGCCGACCGCAGATCTCGCGCAGGAAGCCCATCGGGCTGGGCGTGTGCGTCAGCGTCGCGAGCCCGGCCTCGTGCAGCGTCGCGAGCAGCATGCCGCAGGCGATGCCGACGCTTTCCGTGACGTAGTAGTTGGTCGCTTTGCCGTCTTCCTCGATGCCGCCCTTGCGCTGTGCGAAGCACACGATCAGCCACGGTGCGGTCTCGAGGAACGGCTTGTCGTGGTCGGTCCCGAGCGGGGCGAGCGCATCGAGCCATTCCGTGCTCGCGCGGCCGGCGTAGAAGTCGCGCTCCTCTTCCTCGGCGGCGAGGCGGATGGCGCGCTTGGCTTCGGGCGAAGAGACCGCCGCGAAATGCCACGGCTGATGGTTCGCGCCGCTGGGCGCGGTGCCCGCGGCGCGGATCGCGGATTCGATGATCTCCCGCGGCACCTCAGTGTCGGCGAAGGCGCGGCAGGTGCGGCGGGTGGCGAGCCGCTCGAACGCCGCTCGTGCGCGTTCGACGCGTTCGGCGTCGGTCAGTCCGGGCGGGGCGGGGAAGGGCTGCTCGGCCACTTCCGCCGTCAGTCTTCCATCCAGTCGCGGAAGAAGCTCTCGTTGGCTTCGCGCAGCTCCGCCACCGGAACCCCGAGCAGGCTGTCGCCGCCGACCGTGCCGATGCGGCGGAAGCCGATCATGGCGGTCTCGGCGTTCTCGGTGCCCTTGGCGAGCGCGGCGTTGAGCGCCTCGGTATCGGGAACGGTCACCACGTAGCGGCCCTGATCCTCGCCGAACCACCACTGGGCGGGGGTATATTCGTCGTTGCCCGCGACATCGGCGCCGAGCCCGCCCGCGAGCGCCATTTCTGCGAGCGCGACCGCGAGGCCGCCGTCGGACACGTCGTGGACCGCGTTGACCAGCCCGTCGGCGATCAGCTGGCGGACGATCTCGCCCGCGTTGCGCTCGATCGTGAGGTCGGTCGGCGGGATGCGGCCTTCGTCGCGGCCGTGGATCTCGCGCAGCCACAGCGACTTGCCGAGGTGCGAGCGCGTGGGATCGGGCTTGGCCCAGAACTCCGCGCCGACGAGGTAGATCGTGTCCCCCGCGGCCTTGAACGGCATCGTCATCATGTGGGCGTAATCCTCGATCACGCCGACGCCGCCGATCGCGGGGGT
>CAMPGP010000150.1 GCA_946885545.1 uncultured Altererythrobacter sp. | reverse complement strand
CCGAGGCCGCCGCGATCGCCGCGAGCAAGCTGATCGGGCGCGGCGACGAGAAGGCCGCCGACGCCGCGGCGGTCGAGGCGATGCGCAAGGCCTTCGATCAGCTCGAGATCGACGGCACCGTGGTAATCGGCGAGGGCGAGCGCGACGAGGCGCCGATGCTCTACATCGGCGAGAAGGTCGGCGGGGCGCCCGGCAAGGGGCCCAAGGTCGACATTGCGCTCGACCCGCTCGAAGGCACCACGATCACCGCCAAGGCCGGGCCCAACGCGCTCGCGGTGCTGGCCGCGGCCGAGCGGGGCAACCTGCTCAACGCGCCTGACACCTACATGGACAAGCTCGCGGTCGGCCCCGGCTATCCCGAGGGGATCATCGATCTCGCCAAGAGCCCGACCGAGAACGTGAAGGCGGTCGCCGCGGCCAAGGGCGTCGAGCCGCGCGACATCATCGTCTGCGTGCTCGACCGCCCGCGCCATGCCGAGTTGATCGCCGAGCTACGTGCGCTCGGCTGCGGCGTGGTCCTGATCGGCGACGGCGACGTCGCGGGGGTCATCGCCACGACCGATCCCGAAACCACGATCGACATGTACATGGGGCAGGGCGGCGCACCCGAAGGAGTGCTCGCCGCCGCAGCGCTGCGCTGCGTCGGGGGCCAGTTCAACGGCCGCCTCGTGTTCCGCAACGAGGACGAGAAGCGTCGCGCCGCCAAGTGGGGGATCGAGGATCTCGACCGCATCTACAAGCTCGAGGATCTCGCGAAGGGCGACTGCATCTTCGCCGCCACCGGCGTCACCCCCGGCTCGCTGCTCGATGGGGTCAAGCGCCTGCGCGGCGGCAAGATGACAACCGAGAGCGTGGTCATGCGCGCCAGCAGCGGCACTGTCCGCTGGATCAGGGGCGAGCACCGGCTGGGCTGAATTCGCGGCGGATTTGGTCGCCGCTCCCTGTTGCAATCGCGTGACGCCCGGCTAAGCGGGTCGCCACCGATTCCCGCCGCTGCAACCCGAGGATAGACGCGCGATGAAGATCATGTCCGGCAATTCGAACCTGCCGCTCGCCCGCGCGGTCGCGGGCTATCTCGAGATGCCGCTGACCGATGCCAGCGTGCGCCGCTTCGCCGACGAGGAGATCTTCGTCGAGATCCATGAGAACGTGCGCGGCGAAGACGTGTTCGTGATCCAGCCGACCAGCTTCCCGGCAAACGACAACCTGATGGAACTGTTGATCTGCATCGACGCGTTGAAGCGCGCTTCGGCCAAGCGGATCACTGCCGTGGTCCCCTATTTCGGCTATGCCCGGCAGGATCGCAAACCCGGCCCGCGCACGCCGATCTCGGCCAAGCTGGTCGCCAATCTGGTGACCGAGGCGGGCGCAGACCGCGTGCTCGCGGTCGATCTCCACGCCGGGCAGATTCAGGGCTTTTTCGACATCCCGACCGACAACCTCTACGCCGCCCCGGTCATGGCGGCCGACATCCAGGCGCGCTACGGCGACCGCGACCTGATGGTCGTCAGCCCCGACGTCGGCGGCGTGGTCCGCGCCCGCGCGCTCGCTAAGCGGCTCGACAACGCGCCGCTCGCGATCGTCGACAAGCGCCGCGACCGCCCGGGCGAAAGCGAGGTCATGAACATCATCGGCGAGGTCAAGGGGCGCCATTGCATCCTGATCGACGACATCGTCGATTCGGGCGGCACTCTGTGCAACGCGGCGCAGGCCCTGCTCGACCAGGGTGCGACCTCGGTCGCGGCCTATATCACCCACGGCGTGCTTTCGGGCGGCGCGGTGGCGCGGGTCGACGGCTCGTCGCTCGCCGAACTGGTCATCACCGATACCATCCGCCCCACCGACGCGGCGATCGATTCGACCAAGATCCGCATCCTCACCGTCGCTCCGCTGATCGGCGAAGCGGTGCGCCGGATCGCCGACGAAAGCTCGGTCTCGAGCCTGTTCGACTGATCCAGGGGCCTGACCCTAGGGCTCGTCGATCTCCGGCTCCGCGGCCGGATCGCGCCACGGCCGTTCGGCCGGATTGCCTACTTTGGTGAGAGAGAGCAGCCGACGCGACTGGCGCAGCTCGATATTGAGCCGCAACATGGGATGCGCGCCGCGCGCCAGCTCTCCCGGGGTCATGCCGAAGAAGCGCCGCACCTCGCGGCTCTGGTGCGGCTGGTCGTAGTATCGCAACTCGAGCGCCGGCCCTTCCTCGGGCAGCGTTACGCCGAGCAGGCGGGCGGCGGTGTCGAGCGCACGTGCGCGGCGCAGGACCTGCTTCGGCGCGAGGCCGAAGGCGCGCCTCACACCGCGCTCGACCGTGCGCTGCGACACACCGTGATAGTTCGCGAAATCGGCGATCCGGAAATCCGGTCTGGCCAGGCTCTCACGATCGAACACGGTGACGACCGGGTCGGGGAGCGGAGGTCGCTGGTGGGCAATGAAGGTGCGCAACCGCGCTTCCAGTGCCGCGAGCCAGTGCCCATACCCCCGGTCGAGCGGGATGCAGGCGCTTATCGCCGCGTCACCGACGAGCGCGTCGTAGTCGACGATCCGGTCGAGCATCGTCTCCTGTTCGGGCAAGTCGAGCACGTGGGGCGCCCCGGCGGCGAGTGTCAGTGTTATCACCTGGTACGACCCGGTGACGCTGATCGGCATGTAGCGCGTCTGCGGACCGAAATAGAGCGTAAGCCCGCGTTCGCCGGGTTCGAACACCATCGGACCATCGACGGTCCGCGCGGTCCACGTGCCGCCGAACAGGATGCGCACGCAGGACTGGTCGCTCAGCATGCCGCAGCGCACCGTCTGCGTTGCGGCGAGTTCGCCCGCTGCCGCGCTGATCCAATAAAACCACGGAGCGAGATCGTCCGCGACCCGGCGCGATGCTGCGAGCGGAGCGCCGGACCGCGTCGCCCCGGTCAACGATCTGATTGGAATGTCCTTGCCAGTCATGGACTTGGCGACAAGCGCCCCCCCTTCGGTTGCATGATCGGCCATGCGCGGTAATGGCGTCAAGCCACACCCGGCCACCGCGGAGCAAATTTCATGAAAGTATCCGATCGCGACCTCGCGCTGGCTAACCGCCTGGCCGATGCCGCCGGCGAAGCGATCCGGCCGCTGTTCCGCGGGCAGTGGACGCAAGAGCGCAAGCCCGACGCGAGCTACGTGACCGAGGCAGACCAGGCGGCCGAGGCGGCCATGCGTGCCATCATCGAGAGCGAGCGGCCCGACGACGGGATCATCGGCGAGGAATATGGTAACCGCAATCCGGCGGCCGCGCGTCAATGGGTGCTCGATCCGATCGACGGCACCACCAGCTTCATCGCCGGGCGGCCGATCTTCGGCACGCTCATCGCGCTTATGGAAGGCGGTTGGCCGATACTCGGCGTGATCGACCAGCCCGTACTGCGCGAACGCTGGGTCGGGCGCGTGGGGAACGGCACCACATTCAACGGTGCGCCCGCCCGGGCTGCACCGTGCCCAGACCTCGCCGACGCGGTGCTCGGGACCACCAGCCCGCACCAGTTCGCGGGCGAGCAGGTCGATGCCTTCATGGGGCTCGCGAAGGCGGTGGCGGAGCGCAAGATCGTCTACGGCGGCGATTGCTACAATTACGGTCTCGTCGCTTCGGGCCATCTCGACGTTGTGTGCGAGGCGGGGCTCAAATTGCACGACTTCGCCGCGCTCGTCCCGGTGGTCGAGGGTGCGGGCGGGACGATGTGCGACTGGCAGGGCGAACCGCTCAATGCGCATTCGACCGGCGAGGTTCTGGCACTCGGCGATTCCGCCCGGCTCGAGGACGTATTCGAGGCGATGGCGGGCACTACCCCGGGCCATTCGCACGGTTAGCCAAATACTAAGCCCTGCGCGCTAACCCTTGCGCGCATGGCGACAACCGCGATCGACGACGGGCTGGCCACCGCCCCCTCCGCACGCACGGCTTGGCCGCGCCTGCTCGCGGCGTTTCCCGTCGCGCTGATGGCATTCGTCTCACTGGTCGAACTGGCGCTGGCAGACCGCAAGTACGGCCTGTTCACCGGCGGTTTCGGCCAGTCGCGCGCGGTCGACGCGCCGGGGGAGATCGCGCTGTTCCTCGCCGGATACCTCGCCGCGCAGGCGCTGGTCGGGCTCGCGGGCTGGGCGCTGGCCTCGCGCCTCGCGCGGCGGGGCCCCGCCTGGGCGCCGCAGTTCCTCTTCGCGCTCCTCAACGGCGCGCTGTTCTGTGCGCTTCTCGCCGCGCAATACCAGCTCCATTCGTATTTCAGCGACGCGGTCGGCTTCGCGCTGCTCAAGCAATTGGGCGGCGGCAGCCTAGTCGACGCGATCCTGTTCGGGCTCAGCGAGATCGGCATCGCGGCGCTCGCGCTGGCGGGCCTCGCGCTCTGCGCCTGGCTCGCATGGAAGCTCCTTGCGCGCCTGCTCCCCGCCGATCTTCCGCGCCCTGCCGCCCCGCGCCGCGGGTTGTGGCTAACCGTGCTCGCGCTGTTCCTCGCCGCGTCCATCGCCATTCCGCGCACGGGCAGCGACGCCGCCTTCGGCCTCAACCGCACGCTCGCCTGGCAGGCGCTGACCGGCACACTCGATTTGCTGAGCGACGTCGACCGCGACGGCTACGGCCTGTTCGGCATCCAGCACGACGGCGCGCCGTTCGACGCCAGCCGCCACCCGCTCGCGCTGGACATCCCCGGCAACGGGGTGGACGAGGACGGCTACGGCGGCGACCTCGCGCTCGTCCCGCTCGCTGCGCCGCTCGGGCCGCAGGTCTTCACCGGCGCGCGCCCGCATGTCGTGATCGTGGTGATGGAATCGACCCGCGGCGACGTGCTCGGCAAGCGGGTGAACGGGCGGCCGGTCGCGCCCAACCTCGAAGCGCTCGCCGCCGGCGGCAGCGCCGCGACCGCCTACAGCCACGTCGGCTTCACCACCGAAAGCCTGAAGTCGCTCTTCTCGGGCCAGCTCGCACCGCAGGTGGGCGATCCCTCGCTTCTCCGCGATCTCAAGGCGAGCGGCTACCGCATCGGGGTGTTCTCGGGCCAGCCGGAAGACTTCGGCGGCATCTCGGAGACCGTCGGCATGCGCGCATCGGCCGACGTTCACGTCGACGCCGAAACCCTGCGCGACAAGCGCGCGTTCGATTTCGCCGCGCAGGGCAGCCTGCTGGTCGACGAAAGCCACCTGCTCGATGCCTTCGACGCGACGCTCGGCAGGGAGGACTGGCAGGCTCGCCCGCACTTCGCCTACTTCAACTTCCAGTCGCCGCACTTCCCCTACCACCACGACGGCGTGCCCGCGCGCGTGACCGAACACCCGATCGAACGCGGCGCGATCGGCGCGGAACATGCGGAAGAGGTGCAGGAAACCTACTGGAACGCGGTCGCCAATGCCGACGCCTGGCTCGGCGAGGTTATTGGACGGCTCAAGGCCAAGGGGGCGTGGGACGATACCCTGCTGATCGTCACCGGCGACCACGGCGAGGACCTGTTCGAGGAGGGCTTTCTTGGCCACGGCCATGTGATCAACCAGCGCCAGTTCGGCACCCTGCTGGTTGCCAACCGCCCCGGCATGCTCCCGCCCGGCCCGCTCGCGCTGGCCGACTACCGCGCGATCCTCACCGCCGCCCTGCGCGGCCAGCCGCCCGAAGCCCCCCCCGCGCCGCCCTT
>CAMPGP010000149.1 GCA_946885545.1 uncultured Altererythrobacter sp. | reverse complement strand
GGACGAGCTCGAACGAGAGGCGGGCCTGATCATCGACGGCGACCGCGACCTTGCGCTCGAATACGCCAGCCTCTTCTCGCTGCCGCCGAAGCTGGCCTAGCCCTGCCGGAACGCCCAGCGCAGCGTCTTGCCCATGCCCCAGGTCGCCGCGCGCGCGGGCAGGGCGCCGATCCCGGGGCGCTCCAGCCCCAGCATCGAGCGCGCGAAGGGCGGCAGCAGCGCGACCGCCTCGGCGCCGAGCATCGCCTGGAGCGCGCGCGGCGCGCCCTCGGGCCGCTGCGTCAGCACCAGCTGCGCGACAGCGCGCGCCTCGTCCGAGCCGCGCAGATCGGCGCGCATCGCGCGAAACAGCGTCTCGGCCTCGCGCTGGTCGGTCGGCACCTGATCGGCCCCCAGGGCGCGGGCGACCACGGCGAACTGGCGATAGTATTCATCCTTTTCGTGGTTCGGCATGTCGGGTCGCACGTGGCGCACGTAGGCCGCGAGGAAACTCGTCGCCTCGGCCACGTGGACCCACGCGAGCGTCCGCGGGTCGCGCGCCGAATACGCCGTACCGTCGGGCAGCGTGCCGCTCACTTTGGCATGGATGCGATTGACCCGCTCGATCGCTTCGGTCGCCGCGTCGCGATGGCCGAAGGTCGTCACCGCGATGAAGCGCGCGGTGCGCCGCAGCCGCCCATGCATGTCGGCACGGAAATCCGAGTGGTCGAGCACCCCCTGCAGCGCATGCGGATGGAGCATCTGGAGCAGCAGCCCGCGAATCCCGCCGACCATCATGCCCACCACGTCGGCATGGACCATGCGGATCGGCGAATCCTTTTCGAACAGCGCCTCGCCCGACGGCGGCACCGATCGCTGGCCGTCCTCGTTGAACGCGGCGCGCACGCGGCGCACGAGTTCCTCGCGCAGGCGGTCGGTCGGGCGGCGCTCGCTCATGGGCGGGCTATATACCTTTGCGCCGCCGGAATGAAATCTCGCTCCAAGTGCGCTTGCAGCGACTCCCGCGCGCGTATAGGCCCCGCTGCGAGATGAACGACATGACCGACAAGACTTTCGACCACGCCAGCAAGACCGTGATGGCAGCGCCCGACACCGAGGTGGATGTGCGCGAGACCTTCGGCATTGATATCGACTGGACCGTGCCCGCCTTCTCCAAGGCCGACGAGCGCGTTCCCGATATCGACGAGGCCTACGTTTTCGACCCGGACACCACGCTCGCGATCCTCGCAGGCTTCGCACACAACCGCCGGGTGATGGTCCAGGGCTATCACGGCACGGGCAAGTCGACCCATATCGAGCAGGTCGCGGCACGCCTCAACTGGCCGTGCATCCGCATCAACCTCGACGCGCACATCAGCCGCATCGACCTCGTCGGGCGCGACGCGATCGTGCTGCGCGACGGGTTGCAGGTGACCGAATTCCGCGAAGGGCTGCTGCCCTGGGCGCTCCAGCACCCGGTCGCGCTGGTGTTCGACGAATACGACGCCGGGCGCCCCGACGTGATGTTCGTGATCCAGCGCGTGCTCGAACAGGCGGGCAAGCTGACCTTGCTCGATCAGAACCGCGTGATCCGGCCCGATCCGAATTTCCGCCTCTTCGCCACCGCCAACACCGTCGGCCTGGGTGACACAAGCGGGCTCTACCATGGCACGCAGGCGATCAATCAGGGCCAGATGGACCGCTGGAACATCGTCGTCGGCCTGAACTACCTGCCCGCCGAGACCGAGCAGGCGATCGTCTCGGCCAAGAATCCGGGCACGGACAAGAAGACCGTCGCCGACATGATCAAGGTCGCCGACCTGACCCGGCAAGGCTTCATTAATGGCGACATCTCCACCGTCATGAGCCCGCGCACGGTCATCACCTGGGCGGAGAACGCGGCGATCTTCAAGGATGTCGGCTTTGCCTTCCGTCTCAGCTTCCTCAACAAGTGCGACGAGGCCGAACGCATGCTGGTGGCCGAATACTACCAGCGTGTGTTCGGGGTCGAGCTGCCCGAGAGCGTCGTTTCGGGCGCGTGACGGGTTGAAGCCGTCGTTCGCTGTGTTAAGTAGTTAACACAGCACGCGATGAACCGCATCCTCCCCTGGACTACGCGCGACCGGCGCAGCGACGGCAACGAACCGCGCGAACCCGGATTCTACGCGCTGGAGGAGGCCTACGCCGATCCCTGGGCCGAGCGGCTCGGCGAACTCGACCGCTACATCGACGACGAGCCGAAGCGCGAGAAGAAGCGCAAGCGCCGCCGCTGGGTCGTCCGGATCGTCGCCGGGTTCCTGTTCGCCTTCATCCTGCTCGTCGGCTGGCTGGCGGTCACCGCGCCGCTGTCGCGGTCGCTCGAACCGATCGCGCCGCCGCAGCTCACGCTCCTCGCCTCCGACGGGACGCCGATCGCGCGCAACGGTGCGGTGGTCGACGAACCGGTCGTGGCTTCCGAGTTGCCCGATCACGTGATCGAGCCGTTCTTGGCGATCGAGGACCGGCGCTTCTACAGCCATTGGGGGATCGACCCGCGCGGCATCGCGCGCGCCGCCTGGTCGAACCTGACGGGGGAATCGACCCAGGGCGGCTCGACGATCACCCAGCAGCTCGCCAAGTTCACGTTCCTGACCCCCGAGCAGAGCCTGACGCGCAAGGCGCGCGAGGCCCTGATCGCGTTCTGGCTCGAGGCGTGGCTGAGCAAGGATGAGATCCTCGAACGCTACCTCTCGAACGCCTATTTCGGCGACAACACCTACGGCATCCGCGCCGCCTCGCTGCATTACTTCTATCGCCACCCGGAAAACCTGAAGCCCGAACAGGCGGCGATGCTCGCGGGCCTGCTCCAGGCGCCTTCGCGCCTCGCCCCGACGCGCAATTTCGACCTCGCGGAGCGACGAATGCGGCTGGTGGTCGGCGCGATGGTGGCTGCGGGCTACCTCTCCGAAGCCGAGGCCGACCGCCTGCCGACCCCGCGCCTCGACGTGCGCACCCGCAACGAGCTGCCGACCGGCACCTATTTCGCCGACTGGGCGCTGCCCGCCGCGCGCAAGCAGACCGAGGCAGGCTATTCCGAACAGACGATCACCACCACGCTCGATTCGCGGCTGCAGGGGATCGCGCGCGACGTGGTGAACCGCGCGCCGCTCGGCGATGCGCAGGTCGCGCTGGTCGCGATGCGCGCCAACGGCGAGGTCGTGGCGATGATCGGCGGGCGCGACTACGGCAAGTCGCCGTTCAACCGCGCGACGCAGGCGCGGCGCCAACCCGGCTCCACCTTCAAGCTGTTCGTCTATCTCGCCGCGCTCGAGGCGGGGATGGAGCCGGAGGACCTGATCGACAACACCGCGATCGAGAGCGGCAGCTATCGCCCGCAGAACGCAAGCGGCAACTATTCCGACAGCCTCACGCTCGAACAGGCCTTCGCCCGGTCGAGCAACGTCGCCGCGGTCCGCCTGTTCGAGCGCGTCGGCGACGAGGCGGTGATCGGCACCGCGCGCAGCCTCGGCGTCGCCTCGCCGCTGGCCGCCGGCGATCCGAGCCTCGCATTGGGCACTTCGACCATGACCCTGCTTGAACTGACCGCGGCCTATGCCGGGGTCGCGGCGAACGAGTTTCCCGTCCGGCCGCACGCCTTTGCCGAGGAAGAGCCGGGCTGGTTCGACTGGCTGTGGGACGACACCGAATCGCTCTCCGGCCGCAAGCACGAGCAGATCGAGCAATTGCTGCGCAGCGCGATCAACGACGGCACCGGTCGCGCGGCGATGCTGCGCGGGCCTAATTTCGGCAAGACGGGCACCAGCCAGGACAACCGCGACGCGCTGTTCGTCGGCTATGCGGGCGATCTCGTCGTCGGCGTGTGGATCGGTAACGACGACAACTCGCCGCTCGCCGGGATCAGCGGCAAGGGCATGCCCGCGCGCATCTGGCGCGACTTCATGCGCCGGGCGCTCGGCGAGACGGCCGCCCCGATCCGCCCGCGCGCCACCCCGAGCCCGAACCCGAGCGGCCCGGTCCAGCCGCAGGACGTGCCGCAGATCGGCGACATTCCGCTCGGCGAAGACGGCTCGCGCCTGCGCATTCGCGACAACGGCGTAATCATCTCGACCGACGTCGACGGCGTCCCGCTCGACTTGCGCTTCGACGAAGACGGGATGGCGTTGGAGCCGGGCAGTGCGCCGCCGGAGCCCGCGCCCGAAGAGCCGCCACCGCAGTAGCGAAACGGAACCCCCTAAGCGTCGTTCTCACCCTCGGGAGCGGCCATCAGCACGTTCATGACCGCGGTCGCGACCGGGCGCGTGCGGTCGTCCTGCCAGGCTTCGACCTCGATGTTGGCATTGCGCCGCCCCAGCCGCAGCACCCTGCCGCGCGCGAAGGTCGGCTTGCTCTTGGCCGCGCTCAGGAACTGCACCGTGACGTTGATCGGCTTCAGCCGCTGGTGCCGCCCCTCGCGCGCCAGCTCCGCGCGGAGCGCGGCGTAGCCCGCGTTCTCGAGCAGGCCGCTCGTCGCGCCGCCGTGAAACACCGTCGGTCGTCCTTCGACGATTTCGCCGAAAGGGATCGCGAGCACCGGCGATCCGGCTTCCATCGAATCGATCGTGATGCCGAGCGAGCGGGCATAGGCGGGCAGGTCGCGCTCGAGATCGGCGACGGTCGGTTGTTCGCTCATCGCGGCCTCCATGGGATCGACATGAACACGCCCGCGACATGCGCCACCGGATCGGTAGGATCGCCGTCGTGCGCGATGCCGCGGACGAACGCGGCGGAACGGGTCACGCGGTAGCATTCGGCGCGGCCGTTGACCGCTGCGCCTTTGCGCGCGGGCCGCATGTAGTCGACCCTGAGGTCGAGCGTCGCGACCGCGCGGAACTCGCCCGTCGCGGTCCAGATCGACATGCCCGAAGCCATGTCCATCAGGCTGACGATGGGGCCGGTGGCGAGCACGCCGCTGTCGGTCTCGCCCACCAGGTCCTCGCGCCAGGGCAGCGCCAGCTCGACCCAGTCCTCCCCATGCCCGACATATTCGAGCCCGAGCCAGCCCGGATGCCCGCGTCCGAGCATGAATGGCGCTGCCGTCGCGGCGTCGAAAGGTGGCAGGTCGCTGGCCATGGCGGCTGGCTCTAGGGCAGAGCGCCCGCATTGCAATGTGCTAATTTCCCCGCGCATCGCCGCTGCACCATCACTCCTGGTCGCGGGCCGCTTCCGGTCCGCGCAAAGGGGGATGCAAAGTGAACCTACCCAAGATCGACCTGTCGTCGCTGCCCGCGCTGGAAACCGCGTCCGGCATGTTCGGCAGCCTGTCCGATGCCGCCACCGCCGCGACCGACGACCGGGCCGTGATCCTGATGATCTACCTCTACGAAACCGTCCCCGCGCTGCCGGGCGGGCTGGGCTGAGCCGAGGGCGTGAGGATCGATCCGTCGATCGCGGCGCTGCGGGGCGATCCCGCCTCGCAGCGCCGCAACCAGGCCGCGCTCGAAGCAGCCGGGCACGAATGGGCCTCCGGCCCCTCCGCTTCGGACGCGCTGCGCGAACTCGTTCGGTACGGCGACGAAGCTTCGCTCGCCGAATGCCCGGCGCTCGCCGGATTGCTCGCGCGCATCGAATTGGCGGAGCCGTTTGCGAATGCGCTGGTGTCGTCGATGGCACGCGCGCTCGGCGCATGCCCGCTCGGCCATGTGCCCTTCC
>CAMPGP010000148.1 GCA_946885545.1 uncultured Altererythrobacter sp. | reverse complement strand
ATCTTGACCAGGTTGATGAATGCATCGCCCAGCGGCTTCAGCGACGCGCCGAGATCGGGCATGAAATGACCCAGCAACGCGCCCGCGACGATCGCGGCGAGAACCTGCACGTATAGCATTCGATAAAAGGGCTGGCGCCGCGGGCTGGCGCCGACCGGAATCCGGTCGTGATCGATCGCTGACATCGCCTTGATCATCCTCTCTGCGCCATCTGCTGGCGTCTGTCGCAAGTAGCCTAGGCGCAGACGTAATGCGGTGCCCAGCGAGCCGCGGGAATATTTTTAATGCAGCTAAATCGATCATGTGCCTTAATCGACGCCAAGTTTTGTGCGGATTTCCGCACACCACTTTTGACAGTTGTGTGAAATCTCGGACAGATGGTGTTCGTGCAGCGCTTCACTCGCCTTCTTCGATCGCACGGCAAGTTGGCCGCGCTCGCCTCGATCATGCTCGTTTTCCTGAGTGGCGCGATATGGGCGATCGATCGCGTTACCAGGACAAGCGCGCTTGCCTCGGCACGGGACGATGCAAGCAACGAGGCGATGATCATCGCGACCAGCCTCCAAGCCGAGCTCGACAAGTTCAGCCTCGTCCCGCTGGTCCTGGCCGAAGATCCGCAGGTACTCAGCCTCCTCTCGGGCAAGCCGAGCGAGAGGGACGCGCTCAACCGGCGGCTGGAAGACCTGGCTCGCCAGACGAATGCGGCCGTGATCTACATGATGGATAGGGACGGCTCGACGCTTGCCGCGAGCAATTGGAACCTGCCGACCACTTTCGTCGGCTCGAACTACAGCTTCCGGGACTATTTCCAGGATGCCATGCAGGAAGGCTCGGCGACCCAGTTTGCCCTTGGGACCGTCAGCCGCGAGCCGGGGTTGTACATCGCCCAGCGGGTCGTGGCGGGCGGGCGACCGCTCGGAGTAGTCGCGGTCAAGGTCGAGTTCGATGCGATCGAGGCCAACTGGCGCGCGGCAACCCACGGCGTCTTCGTGACGGACCGCGACGGGATTGTGCTGCTGGCCAGCGACGAGGACTGGCGCTTTCGCGCGACGGATCCCGCACGGGCGGCGATGCGCGACCGGGCTCTCGATCGCCAGCAATTCGGCGTCGCAGCGCTGGAGCCGCTCGACATCGACATCCGCTCGGGGATCGGCACCGCCATCGCCGCTCCGCTGTTCGATACCGAGCAGCCGATCGCGCTCGACGGTTGGACGCTGCACCTCCTCGCCGATCCGACGCCGCGCATCGATGCCGCGATCGCAAACGGGCGTTTCTATGTCCTGCTTGCGCTCGCCCTCGCAGGCGTTCTCGCGGCGCTCGGTCTCTACATGCGCCGTCGGCGGGAATTGCGCGGCGAGGCTTTGCTGGCCGAGCGGACGCGCACGCTGCGTGAGCAGCTCAACCAGGCGAACCGACTGGCCACGCTGGGCCAGGTTTCGGCGGGCGTCGGCCATGAGATCAGTCAGCCGGTAGCGGCGGTCCGCGTATTCGCGGAGAACGGGGAACGCCTGCTGGCCGGCGGTCGAGCGGCGGAGGCGGGCAGGAACTTCAAGCAGATCGTAGAGCTGACCGAGCGTATCGGCCGAATAACCTCGGAATTGCGGCGCTTCGCCCGACGCGATGCTGCGGAGCCTCGCAACTTCCCGCTCGCCGAAGCGATCGACGGAGCACTTCTGCTGCTGCGCGATCGGGTGGAGAGGTCCGGCGTGATCCTGGCGACCCCACCGCCGTCGGAATCCGCAGTGCAGGTACGCGCCGAACCCGTAAGGCTCGAGCAAGTGCTCGTGAACCTGCTGCAGAATGCCCTGGACGCGGCGGGTCCCGGCGGGAGGATCGAACTGTCGGTGACGAGTGAGGCGGACTATTGCCGACTTGCCGTAAAGGACGACGGTCCCGGCCTGAGTTCCGATGCCGAAGAGCGACTGTTTCAGCCCTTTTCCACGACCAAACCGGACGGTCTCGGCCTCGGGCTGGTGATCTCGCGCGGCATCATGCGAGCTCTCGGCGGCGAGCTGTCGCTCGGCCGGAGTCGCGGCGGCGCCGAATTCATCATGCGGATCCCGCGCGCATGACGTCGGCCAATCCGATCCGCGTCGCCTTTATCGAGGACGACGCGCCACTGCGCGAAGCGGTGGTCCAGGGGCTCGAACTGGAAGGCATCTGCGTCGAGGCGTTCGAAGCGGCTCCACCCGCATTGCGCAAGCTTTCCCGCGACTTCGAAGGCGTGGTGGTCAGCGATATCCGTCTGCCCGGGATGGACGGGCTCGAGCTGTTCGAATCCATTCGCGCGATGGACGATGAATTGCCCGTGATCTTCACCACGGGCCATGGCGACGTGGCGATGGCGGTCGAAGCAATGAAGAGCGGCGCCTCCGATTTCCTGACCAAGCCCTATTCCTCGGCCGCGATACTGGAGGCGATCCGCCGAGCCGCCGGAAGGCGCGCGCTGGTCATCGAAAACCGCAGGCTGCGCGCCGCGCTCAGCAGCTGGACGGTACCCGCGGTACTCGGGAGTTCGCCGCAGGTCGAACGGTTGAAGCGTCTGGTCGCCGAAGTGAGCAAGGCGGAAATCGACCTGTTGTTGACGGGAGAAAGCGGGACCGGGAAGAGCTTCCTCGCGCACCAGATCCATGAATTGAGCCCCCGCCACGATCGCCCTTTCGTCACCATCGGAGCCGAAACCTGGGCGCACCAGGATGCCGAACTGATCATCTTCGGTCGCGATCCGGGCAGTGCGCTGTCGCGCTCCGGACTGATCGAACGCGCCAACGGCGGAACCTTGTTCCTCGACGACATCGAAACGATCCCGGTGCCACTCCAGGCACGGATGCTCGGCGTGGTCGAACAGCGCCGCTACATGCCGATAGGTGCTGCGCGCCCGCGCCAGGCAAACCTGCGCATTGTTTCGGCGGCAAGGGACATCTCGGTCGGGGACAAGGGCAAGGAGGGCGTGAGCCGTTCGCTGATCAACCGCCTGCGCAGTGTAACGCTCGCGCTCCATCCGCTTGCTTCGCGGCGCGAGGACGTGCCGGAGATCTTCCGGCACTTCGTTGCCTCGTTCGAACGCGAGTTCGGAAAGGTCGCGAGGCCGATGGGCGAAACGATCTGGCACCATCTCATGACCCACATCTGGCCCGGCAATCTGCACGAAGTCCGCGCCTATGCGCGCAATCACGTGCTTGACCTGCACTCCGACATGCAGAATCAGAGCGCGCCGCCCGCGCTCTCGGGCACGTTGCGCGATCGGCTATCGGCGTTCGAGAAAGCGATCCTGGAGGAAACCCTGCGCGAGACACGCGGAACCATCCCCCAGACGACCCGCAAACTGGGCCTGCCGCGCAAGACCCTGTACGACAAGCTGGCAAAGCACGGCCTCAGCCCACGCGACTTCCGGGCTTGACGCCGCTGGGCGGCACGGCGGGCGATCGCTGACGGCCCTGTCGCCAATTGCCTTTATGCAGACGCGTGCATTTTTGTGCTTTCCACCGCATCCATCGCCAGCGCGATCGCGCCGAGCGGTCCGGCGAGCGTACCGAGTTGCGGCGCGATGACGTAGGCGCCGTCTCCCGGTAGATGCATGTAGCTCGCAAGACTCTCTTCCAGCTTGGCGTTGATCCGGGGGAGCAGTTGCGGCTGGCCCGCGAGCACCCCGCCGCCCATCGCGATACGCATGGGGCCTGCGGTGCAGGCGAGCGCGTGGAGCATCGCGGCGAGGCAATGCACGATCGGCTCCCACACGGGGTCATCGGGGGAAATGTCGGAAATCGCACGTCCGCCGAGCCGCGCCTTGACCGCGGTGCCCGAAGCGAGCCCTTCGACGCAGTCGTCGTGGAACCCGCATACGCTGGGCTGGTCGTCTCCGGGCAGGCGCGGCACACGGATATGGCCGATCTCGCTGTGGCTGAACCCGCGGGTCGGGCGCCCGTGCACGACGAGCCCCGCGCCGACTCCCGTGCCCACGGTCACGTAGGCGAAATCGTCGAAACCGCGTCCGCTGCCCCAGCGGATTTCCGCCAGCGCCGCGCCGTTGACGTCGGTGTCGAACCCGATGGGGACCGCGAAGGCCGACCGCAGCGGGCCGAGCACGTCGGCGCCTTCCCAATGCCGCTTGTTCGTCGCGCATACCCGACCGTAGCCTTCGTCTTGCGGATCGAGCTGCAGCGGACCGAACGCCGCGACGCCGAGGCCGTCGAACCCGTGTTCTTGCGCCCAGCCTTCGAGCACGGCCTTGATCGCGGGCAGCGTTTCATCGGGAGTCGTTGTCGGGATCGTGCGCTGGTCGCGGATGTCGTCGGGTCCGGACGCCAGCGTGCAGATGCATTTGGTCCCGCCGAGCTCGACCCCGGCAAACAGCCGCGTACCATCGCGGCGGGTCGCGAAACCGTTCATCGCGCGCATCCTCCCTGCCCTTGTGCACAGGGGCGGGTCGCATATGGCAATTGACTGGCGAGAGGTATCACGAGAATTCCGTTCTTGTCTTTTCGTACAGTATCAACAGCTTGTCTTGTCGCAATCACGCAGGCGCCGCTCCGAAGGAGGGCGGGCGGTCCTGCTTGGCCGTTCCGAACTGCGAGGGTTCCGCACCCATTTCGAAGACCAGTTCGCCGCCGCCGATCAGGTCGGCGTGCGCGATCCAGTTCCTGCTCCACGGCGCGCCGTTCCAGCGTACCGACTGGACGTAGGGCCGGTCGGGTGCATTGTTCTCGGCGCGGACGGTCAGCGTCTTGCCCTCGCCGACCTTGACTTCGGCCAGGTCGAACAGCGGAGAGCCGAAGACATAGACCGCGCTGACCGGATCGACCGGGTAGAAGCCGAGCGCAGAGAGGATGAACCACGCGCTCATCTGGCCGCAGTCGTCGTTGCCGATCACCCCGTCGGGATCGTTCTTGTACATCTCGGCCAACAGGCGGCGGATCATCGCCTGCGTCTTCGCGGGCGCGCCGCAATAGGCGTAGAGATAGGCGACGTGGTGGTTGGGTTCGTTGCCGTGCGCATATTGGCCGACCAGTCCCGAGATGTCGGGCGGCGCATTATCGGGCAGCGTCGACGGCGCCTCGAACAGCGCGTCGAGCTGCTTCTCGAATTCCGCATCGCCGCCGAAATGGTCGATCAGGCCGTACACGTCGTGCTGGTTGAGGAAGGTCGCCTGCCAGCCGTTCGCCTCCGTATAGTCGCGCCAGCGGTCGACGTTATGGCCGATCTGGATCGGATCGTAATCCGCCCACCAGGTACCGTCCGAGAACCGGGGCTTGGCGAAGCGGGTTTCGGCATCAATGACGCCGCGCCAGTTGCGCGAGCGTTCGCGCAGCGCGGCGGCGTCCTGGGTCTCGCCCAGCGCCTCGGCCAGATGCGCCATCGCCCAGTCGTCGTAAGCGTATTCCTGCGTGCGACTGACCGATTCCCACACCTCGTCGGCCGGAATGTAGCCGAGATCGTAGTAGAACCCGCGCCCCAGCGTACTGTCGATGTCCTTGAAATCGCGGTCGAAGGCGCGCCGGCGGATGTTGGGCCAGGCGGCGGCATAGTCCGCTTCGATCTCCTTGGCCTGCGCCTCGGCCAGGACGGAGACGCCGTGCCAGCCGATCATGCACGCAGTCTCGACCCCTTGCAGCGGCCAGACGAGCGGGCCTGCGGGGCTCTGCGCGGTCTGGCGGCAGATGTCGCGGGTCAGGAGCGCGGCGCGAT
>CAMPGP010000147.1 GCA_946885545.1 uncultured Altererythrobacter sp. | reverse complement strand
CGCTGTGGCACGAGCGCGACATCAGCCATTCCTCGGTCGAGCGCTTCATCGGGCCCGATGCGACGATCACGCTCGACTTCGCGCTGGCGCGGCTGACCGGCGTGATCGACAAGCTGCTGGTCTATCCCGAGCGGATGCAGACCAACCTCGACCGCATGGGCGGGCTGGTCCACTCGCAGCGCGTGCTGCTGGCGCTCACGCAGGCTGGCGTGAGCCGCGAGGACGCCTACCGGCTGGTCCAGCGCAACGCGATGAAGGTGTGGGAATCGGACGGCGCGCTGTCGCTGCTCGACCTGCTCAAGGCCGATGGCGAAGTCACCGCCGCGCTGAGCCACAGCGAGCTCGAGGAGAAGTTCGACCTCGACTATCACTTCAAGGAAGTCGACCGGGTGTTCGAGCGGGTGTTCGGGTAGCTGATCGGGCAGGCTTCCCTTGCCCCGCCAACCCGACTAGCATCGAGCGACCGAAAACGGGGAGCGAGACCGAACAATGCAAGTCGTACGAACGATCGTCTGGGTCCTCCTGCTGGCCGCGCTGCTGGTATTCTCCGCGTTCAACTGGGCGCCGGTGGAAGTGAAGATCTGGACCAACCTGGTACTCGAGACCAAGATCCCGGCGCTGGTGATCGTCTCGTTCCTGCTCGGCCTGCTGCCCATGTGGCTTCTCCACCAGGGCTCGAAGTGGCGTCTCCACCGGCGGATCAGCTCGCTCGAAACTGCACATCGCACCGCGGTGGCGAATGCACCCTCACCTCCGCCGGAGCCCGAACCGATCCACGACCGCGCGCCCGATCCGAACGCGGATATCGCGCCGTCTCCTTCGCCGTTCGCACCCGATCCCATCGAAAGGCCCAAAGACCCCGCATGACCAACCCAGTCTACCTTGCGCTCGACCTGCCGCAGCTCGACGCGGCCAAGGCATTGGCCGGCAAGGTCAAGTCGCATGTCGGGGGCATAAAGCTGGGGCTCGAATTCTTCTGCGCGCACGGGCACCACGGCGTGCACGAGATCGCCCATCTCGGGCTGCCGGTGTTCCTCGACCTCAAGCTGCACGACATTCCCAACACCGTCGCCGGAGCGATGCAGGCGATCCACGTGCTCGAGCCTTCGATCGTCACCGTCCACGCCAGCGGCGGAAGGGCTATGATGGAAGATGCCAAGGCCGCGGCGCACAACGGCACCAAGGTCGTCGCGGTCACGATGCTCACCAGCATGGACGACCGCGACCTCGACCGCACCGGCGTGCGCGGGAACTCGCACGAGCAGGTCATGCGACTGGCCGAACTGGCAGAAGCCGCCGGGCTCGACGGGATCGTTTGCTCAGGCCAGGAAGTGGCGTCGGTCCGCAAGCAGTGGAAGGACGGCTTCTTCGTCGTGCCCGGCCTGCGCATGGCGGGCAACGGGAGCGGCGACCAGAAGCGCGTCGTCACCCCTCGACAGGCGCGCGACGACGGGGCGAGCGTGCTCGTCGTCGGCCGCCCGATCAGCCGCGCGGACGATCCGGTCGCGGCCGCGCGCGCAATCGAGGCGACGCTTTGATATCGATCGGGACGGCGTCGCCCGGCGATGCCCCTGCCCTCAAGCGCCTGCTCGAAGCCGCCTATCGCGGCGATTCGGCCCGCCGCGGGTGGAACCACGAAGCCGACATTCTCGACGACGAGCGGGTCACGCCCGACGAGGTCGCAGGGCTGCTCGCCGATCCGCAGGTCACCATGCTGGTCGCGCGTAACGAGGGCGCCATCGTCGGTTGCGTCGCGGTCACCCGCAAGGACGCCGCGCTCGCCTTTCTCGGCATGCTGTGCGTCGAACCCGGCCTGCAATCCGCCGGCCTCGGCCGAAGCCTGCTCGACGCGGCGGAAGACAGCGCCCGCCGCCACGGCATCGCGGCGATGGAAATGACCGTCATCGACAGCCGCGATACGCTGATCGCGTGGTACGAGCGGCGCGGCTATGACCGCACCGGCGAGACGCGACCGTTTCCGGTGCTGCGCGACCCGCCGCTCACCTTCGCAGTGCTGGAAAAGCCGCTTGCCCCGGCCTAGGTGCCGCGCATGACTGCGACGAAGATCAAGATCTGCGGGATCACGGCTCCCGATGCGCTCGAAGCGGCGATCGCCGCGCGGGCGGACTGGTGCGGGCTGGTGTTCTTCCCGCCTTCGCCGCGCAATCTCGCGCCCTCGGGCGCACGCGCTCTGGCGTCGCAGGCGGGGCGGCGGATCGGCAAGGTCGGGCTGTTCGTCGACCCCGACGATGCCGTGCTGGCAGAAGGCATGGCTGCGGGCTCGCTCGACGCGATCCAGCTGCACGGCGACGAGACGCCCGAGCGCGCCGCGCACGTGCGGGCGCGCTTCGGGCTGCCGGTGTGGAAAGTGATCGCGGTTGCCTCCGCTGCCGACATCGCGCGTGCCGAGGGCTATCGCGAGGCGGCCGACCTGATCCTGTTCGACGCGCGCACGCCGAAGGAGGCCGATCGCCCCGGCGGCATGGGCTTGCGCTTCGACTGGTCGCTGCTCGCCGGATATCGCAGAGCGCTGCCCTGGGGCCTGGCGGGCGGACTGACGCCCGAAAACGTCGCCCAGGCGGTGGCACTCACCGGCGCGCAGCTGGTCGATACCTCCTCGGGCGTGGAAACCGCGCCGGGGGTCAAGGACATGGGCAAGATCGCCGCGTTCTGCGCCGCTGCGCGGGCCTGAGCCAAGGCGCGGTGCGCGCGGCCAAACCTATCGTGTCTCGACTTCGCCGAGCACGGGCGGCATGGGGGGCGGGATGACGAGCAATCCCAATTCCTTCCGCAACATGCCGGACGAACGCGGGCACTTCGGCGACTACGGCGGGCGCTATGTGGCCGAAACGCTGATGCCGCTGGTGCTCGAGCTCGAGCGCGAATACCGCGCGGCGCAAGCCGACCCGGCGTTCCAAGCCCAGTTCGACGACCTGCTCGAGCACTACGTGGGCCGCCCCAGCCCGCTCTATTTCGCCGAACGGTTGACCGAGGCTCTCGGCGGCGCGCAAGTGTGGTTCAAGCGCGACGAATTGAACCACACCGGCGCGCACAAGATCAACAACTGCATCGGGCAGATCCTGCTCGCCATGCGGATGGGCAAGACGCGGATCATCGCCGAGACCGGCGCGGGCCAGCACGGCGTCGCCACCGCCACCGTCTGCGCGCGCTTCGGCCTGCCCTGCGTGATCTACATGGGCGCGACCGACGTGGCGCGCCAGCAGCCCAACGTGTTCCGCATGAAGCTGCTCGGTGCCGAGGTGATCCCGGTCACCAGCGGCGCGGCGACGCTGAAGGACGCGATGAACGAGGGGCTGCGCGACTGGGTCGCGAACGTCCACGACACCTTCTACATCATCGGCACCGCGGCGGGCCCGCATCCCTACCCCGAACTGGTGCGCGACTTCCAGAGCGTGATCGGCAAGGAAGCGCGCGAACAGATGCTCGGCCGCACCGGGCGCCTGCCCGACCTGCTGGTGGCAGCGATCGGCGGCGGCAGCAACGCGCTGGGCCTGTTCCATCCCTTCCTCGACGATCCGGACGTGAAGATGCTCGGGGTCGAAGCGGCGGGGCATGGCCTCGACGGCGACGAGCACGCCGCAAGCCTGCTCGGCGGCTTCCCCGGCGTGCTCCACGGCAACCGGACCTACCTGCTACAGGACGAGGACGGCCAGATCACCGAAGGCCACTCGATCAGCGCCGGGCTGGACTATCCCGGCATCGGCCCCGAGCACGCCTGGCTCAAGGACATGGGCCGTGTCGAATACACCGCCGTGACCGACGACGAGGCTTTGGAGGCGTTCCAGCTGCTGTGCCGCACCGAGGGCATCATCCCCGCGCTGGAACCCAGCCACGCGATTGCGGCGGTGGCGAAAATCGCCAAGGACATGGACCGCGACCGGATCATCCTCGCCAACCTCTGCGGACGGGGCGACAAGGACATCTTCACCGTGGCTGAGAAGCTGGGAGTGGAGATGTGAAGCGCGGTCTTAAATTGGCGATCGTTTACTGGATACTTGGTGTAACTGGAATCGTGGTGCTCAGTTTTATGCGAAATGAAGCTCTGAATTTCACCTTCATCGTCGGTTGGTCAGCGGCATCGATCGTTTACGCATTTTTCTCCCCTTTCGAGCGGAGAGCCAATTGAACCGCCTCTCCACTACCTTCACCAAATCTCACCCTGCCCTCGTCTGCTTCGTCACCGCTGGCGATGGCGACACCGCAGCCAATCTCGACGCACTGGTTGCAGGCGGCGCGGATGTGATCGAGCTGGGGATGCCGTTCACCGATCCGATGGCCGACGGCCCCGCGATCCAGGCGGCGAATATTCGCTCGCTCGGCGCGGGTACGACCACCGCCGATGTCCTGCGCATCGCCAGCGATTTCCACGTACGCCACCCCGAGGTGCCGCTGGTGCTCATGGGCTATGCCAATCCCATGGTACGGCGCGGGCCCGAATGGTTCGCGGCAGCGGCCAAGGATGCGGGCGTCGACGGGGTGATCTGCGTCGACATTCCACCGGAGGAGGACGATGCGCTCGGCCCCGCGCTGCGCGCCGCCGGGATCGCCCCGATCCGCCTCGCCACGCCGACCACCGATGCGAAGCGCCTGCCCCAAGTGCTCGAGGGCTCGGCGGGGTTCCTCTACTACGTCTCGGTCGCGGGGATCACCGGCAAACAGCAGGCCGTGCAGACCTCGATCGACGAGGCGGTCGCGCGGCTCAGGGCCGCCACCGACCTGCCCGTCGCGGTCGGCTTCGGCGTGCGCACGCCCGAGCAGGCTGCTGCGATCGCCCGCGTGGCGGATGGCGTTGTAGTCGGTTCGGCGCTGGTCGAGCTGGTTGGCGAGCATGGCACCGATGCACCCGAGCATTTGCGCGCGCTCACCGCCGAGCTTGCAGAGGCGATCCGCACGGCGCGCTGAGGCGTCCGGCAACGACGAGTCTTGGCGGCGTTGGGCGAGCGCTCTATAGGCCCGGCGCATGAACTGGTTCACCCGCGTCCGCAATTCGCTGCCCTTCGTGGCCAAGCGCACGACCGAGGAAAGCCTGTGGGTCAAGTGCCCCGGCTGCTCGGAAATGCTGTTCACGAAGGAATACGAGGAAAATCTCAAGGTCTGTCCGCGTTGCGGCCATCACGGCCGGATCGGCGCCGACGAGCGGCTGAGCCAGTTGCTCGACGACGGTTACGACCTGCTCAAGCAGCCCGAAGTCGCCGAGGACCCGCTCAAGTTCCGCGACACCAAGAAATACACCGACCGCCTGAAGCAGGCGCGCGTCAAGAACCCGCACCGCGACGCGTTCTCGGTCGGCTCGGGCACGATCGAGGGCCGCCCGGCGGTAGTCGGCGTGCAGGACTTCGGGTTCATGGGCGGCAGCATGGGCATGGCAGTCGGCACCGCCTTCTGCCAGGGCGCGGAGCGCGCGCTGGAGCGCAAGTGCGCCTATATCGTCGTGACCGCGGCGGGCGGCGCGCGAATGCAGGAAGGCATCCTCAGCCTGATGCAGATGCCCAAGGCGACCGTGATGACGCGCCGCCTGAAGGAAGCCGGGCTGCCCTATATCGTGCTGCTGACCGATCCCACCACCGGCGGCGTCACCGCGAGCTACGCGATGCTCGGCGACGTGCAGATCGCCGAGCCCGGCGCGCTGATCGGCTTCGCAGGCCAGCGGGTGATCCAGGACACGATCCGCGAGAAGCTGCCCGAAGGCTTCCAGCGCGCCGAGTACCTGCACAAGCACGGCATGGTCGACATGG
>CAMPGP010000146.1 GCA_946885545.1 uncultured Altererythrobacter sp. | reverse complement strand
TCAGCCCCATCGCCTTGCCGACCTCGCGGATCGCCATGCGCGGGCGGTAATGGATCACGGTGGCGCACAGGCCCGCACGATGGCGCCCGTACTTGGTATAGATGTGCTGGATCACTTCCTCGCGTCGTTCATGCTCGAAATCGACGTCGATGTCGGGCGGCTCCTTGCGATCCTCAGAGATGAAGCGGTCGAACAGCAGTGCATGCTCGGCCGGATCGACCGAGGTGATCCCGAGGCAATAGCAGACCGCCGAATTCGCCGCCGACCCGCGCCCCTGGCACAGGATCGGCGGCTCGACCCCCTCTCGCGCGTAGTCGACGATATCCTTGATGGTCAGGAAATAGCGCGCCAGCGAGAGCTTCCCGATCAGCGCCAGTTCGCGATCGAGCGTAGCGCGGACGCTTTCGGGCAGGCCGCCGGGATAGCGCCCTTCGGCACCCTTCCAGGTAGACTTTTCAAGGTATTGCTGTGGCGTCATGCCGTCGGGATAGATCTCTTCCGGATATTCGTAGCGCAGCTCGTCGAGGCTGAAGGTGCAGGCATCGGCAACCTCGCGCGCCGCCGTGACGGCGTGAGGCCAGCGGGAGAACAGGCGCTCGATCGTCTCGGGGGATTTCAGGTGCCGCTCGGCATTGCCGAACAGCAGATGGCCCGCCTCGGCAACGGTGGTCTTGTGCCGGATCGCGGTCATCACATCGTGCAGCGGGCGGCACTGCGGCGCGTGATAGTGCACGTCGTTGGTCGCCAGCAGACGCAGACCGTTCGCTTTCGCCAG
The DNA here is from genome assembly GCA_946885545.1 of uncultured Altererythrobacter sp. The sequence goes on along the minus strand of CAMPGP010000146.1, from coordinate 4,983 downwards.
CGCGCCGAGCCGGTCGATCCGCGCCACGTCGTCTCCACGATGGAGATAGCTCGCGGCGAGATGGCGAAGGGTGGGCAGTCGCGCCGTAAGGCGGGGAAGAACATCCGCCAGCGGTGCCTTGATCTCCCGCGGCCCGAACTCCTTCGGCGTCTCCTCGGCTCCGCGCGGATCCCTGGCGGGAAACGGGATCACGTTGTCGGGTACGGCGATCGTGAGCTCCGCCGCCAGGTCGTCCGGCGGCAGCAGGATCAGCTGCACCCCTTCGGCATGCGCGGCCAGCATCGCCAGCGATATCTCGCATGCCCCCTTCGCCTGCCATTCACCTTCGAGCGTCGCCATGCGCCCGGCCGAGATCAACCGGCAGAGCCGCCCGTAAGCGGCGCGGTCCTTCGGATAGGCAAGGAACGCCAGGCCCTCGACAGTTTCTATCCTGCAACCGATAACCGGCCGAAGTTTCAACGATTTTGCCTCGGAGTGCATCCGCACCACCCCGGCCATCGAATTGGCGTCGGCGATCCCGATCGCATCGTAGCCGAGGCTTCTGGCAGCGGTCACGAGATCGACCGCATCCGACGCGCCGCGCAGGAAACTGAAACAACTCACCAGCCCGAGTTCGACGAAATCCGCGCGTGGCGGAGCGTCGATCAGTTCGGGATCGATCGCGATCCTGCGCTTGCTGGGAGTGAGCGGGGCCTCGGGCACATCAACCCGCCAGTTCCCCGAGCCGCTTGTGTACGGCGGCGAGATCGGCGTCGAACAGGCGCGCCTGCTCCTCCCGCGCGGCGCCATCGAGCCGCAGCAGGTAGGAGGGGTGCGCGGTGACCCACAGTTCGCTGCCGTCCTCGAGCGCGATCGGCGCCCCCCGCGCCCTGGATATGCTTACCGTCTTGCCGAGCATGCCGCGTGCGGCGCTCGCACCCATCGCCAGAATCAGCCTGGGCTGCACGATCGCGCGCTCGCCTTCGATCCACCAGCGGCAGGTGTCGATCTCCTTCGCCGTGGGCGACTGGTGCAGTCGCCGCTTGCCGCGCTGGACGAACTTGAAATGCTTGACCGTGTTGGTGACGTAGGCCGCATCGCGGTCGATGCCCGCCTTTTCCAGATGGCGGTCGAGCAGTTGCCCGGCGGGGCCGACGAACGGCCGGCCCGCCTCGTCCTCCTGATCGCCCGGCTGCTCGCCCACGATCATCAGGGCGGCGCGCTTCGGCCCCTCGCCCATCACCGCACGATTCTCGAGCAGGCCGATCGGACACTTGCGACAGGCGTGGATCGCCTTGTCGATCGCAGCCAGAGTCTCGGGCCGATCCTCGAATTCGAGCATGCCTTCGGCCACCATCCGCGTTTCCCTCTGCTGCGCCCCGGCGATGAGCTCGGGGATGAGCGTCGCTTCTGGCATGTTCTTCCAATACTTGCGGGGCATCTCCTTGAGCATGGCCCCGACCTTCAGGCGCGCGGGGTTGAAGATCGAGGCGTAGTAGGTGCGCCACAGATCCTCCATCGGATCGCCCGCGGGCGCATCGGTGCGTTGCGCGGGCGGCCCCTCGCTCAGCGCCTCCCCGTCCCAGTGCAAGCTGCCGCGCGGCGTCAGGATAGACCAGGCCATGTTGGCGAACCGGCGCACGAAGAACCCCGCGTTGGCGCGCAGGATGTGGTGTTCCGGTTCGAACCAGGCGACGTAGCGTTCGCCCTGCCCCTCGTCTCCCTCGACCAGACGGAAGCGCACGAAGGCGTGCATCTTGTGGCTGTCGCGGCGCACCGCCTTGTCGAGATCCTCGACCCGGCGCACGTCGGGATCGGCCTTGTCCTCCATGATCCGAGGTCGGGACTGGAGGCGCCAGAGGAGGCGATAGAGCAGCGCGAACCGCTCCGGGTCCGAATGCAGGGCGGCGCTGCGTGCAAGGGCCACGAAGCGACGGCTCGCGCGCGCTGGCGGGGCGGCGTCAGGCGGGATCGGCAAGCCCGTGTCGCCGCGCGCGAACAGGTCGCCCGACGTCCCCGGCGCACTCCACACGACCTGTTCGGGCTCGACCTCGCACTGCACAAGCACCCGCGCCCGCTCGCGCCAGAGATCGAAATCGTCCGGCTCGGTCAGATGCACGGAATAGGAGGCAGCCGGCGCGATATGCCTGGCCGCGCTCATGCCGCGAACAGTTCGAACTGTTCCTGCCTTGGCGCGAGTAGCACGCGCAGGTCGGCGCGATCGGTGAGCAGGGTCGGGCGCCAGTCCACCGTGCACAGGAACGGGCGAACCTTGGCGATCGAGACGGTCAGCCGCGCCACGTCGTCGAGCCGCAGCGTACGATGGCGACGCGCGGCGACGATCCGGTTGACCGCAGTCACTCCCAGCCCCGGTACGCGCAGCAGTTCGTCACGCGCGGCACGGTTGACGTCGAGCGGGAAACGCTCGCGGAACTTCAGCGCCCAGGCGAGCTTGGGGTCGATGTCGAGCGGCAGGTTCCCGTCCGCCTCGGTCGCCTGCATCACTTCGGCGGGCTTGTAGCCATAGAACCGCATCAGCCAATCCGACTGGTAGAGCCGGTGTTCGCGGATCAGCGGCGGGCGCTTCAGCGGCAGCACCGCGCTCGCATCGGGGATCGGACTGAAGGCGGAGTAATAGACCCGCCGCAGCTTGAAGCCTTCGTAAAGCCGGCTCGCCTTGCCCACGATGTCGGCATCGGTCGCGGCATCGGCGCCGACGATCATCTGGGTCGACTGGCCCGCAGGCGCGAAACGCGGCGCATGGCGGAAGCGCTTCTTCGCGTCCTTCGCCTCGACGATGTCCGCGTTGACGTTACCCATCGCGCCTTCGATTTGGCGCGCATCCTTGTCGGGTGCGAGACGGGTCAGCCCGCTGTCGGTCGGCAGTTCGACGTTGATCGACACGCGATCGGCATAGAGGCCGGCCTGGTGCACCAGTTCGGGATCGGCCTCGGGAATCGTCTTCAAGTGGATGTAGCCGCAAAAGTCGTGCTCCTCGCGCAAAATGCGCGCGGTCTCGACCAGCTGCTCCATCGTGTGGTTCGAGCTCTTCACGATGCCCGAGGAGAGGAACAGCCCCTCGATGTAATTGCGGCGATAGAAGCTCAGCGTGAGGTCCGCGACTTCCTGCGGGGTAAAGCGCGCGCGCCGCACGTTCGAGCTCTTGCGGTTGATGCAGTAATGGCAGTCGAACACGCAGTGGTTGGTCAGCAGTATCTTGAGCAGCGAGATGCACCGGCCATCGGGAGCATAGGCGTGGCAGATGCCCATACCCTCGGTCGAGCCGATCCCCTTGCCGCCCAAGCTGTTCTTCTTCGCCGTTCCGGAAGACGCGCACGACGCATCGTACTTCGCCGCGTCGGCAAGGATTTCGAGTCGTTCGAGGATGGTCTGCTTCGCCATTCGTTCCTTATATGTTCTGCCGCATGAAGCGCCAATAGAGGTATGTTAAGCGGGAGGAGATGTGCCTCAGGCGCAGAGCCCCTGGAGGAACCAGTCGGGCGCGCCCCCACGCCCGTCCCCGATCAGACCATGACGGTAGATCCAGTACCGGCAGCCTGCGGCATCCTCGATCCGATAGTAGTCGCGCAGCCGCGTGGTGGATTTGGAGCGCCACCATTCGGGCGCGATGCGTTCGGGCCCTTCCACGCGCACCACTTCGTGCACCTGTCCCCGCCAGCGGAAGCGCTGCGGATAGCCGTCAGGGGTGGCATAGAGCACGGCGATCTTCTCTGCCCGGTCGAGCAGCTTGAGCGGGCGCGCATGAAACGCCAGCTCCTCCTGGCTCGCGGGAGCGGGTGCGAGCGGCGGCTGCCAGCGTTGCGCCCGCTCCGGCACATGGCTGGCACGCGCAACCGGGCGACGAACCGCGCCTTCGCCCATGCGGACCGTCAGCCGGTCGATGAAGGCAGCGAGGCTGGTGCCGTGGGCTTCGGCCGCCGCCTCGATATCAGCCTGGGCCAGTGCCAGCGGCTCCGACCAGCTCGCGCGCATCGACAGCGCCTCGATCCCGAACCCGGCATCGACATCGTCCAGCTTGGCCGCGAACAGTCGGCAGATGTGATCGGGTTCGCGGGTCGCGGCGGACAGTTCGAGCCTGCGCAAAACCACTTCCCCGTCGACCCGCCACATCCCCAGATCGAGCCGCCGCGCGCCCAGCCCCAGCCCCTCGAGCTCGCGCGCCATGTCGCCCGCCAGATCGGCCACGACCCGGTCGAGCAGTTGGCGATGGCGGATCGGTTCGAGCAGGCGCCGCTGGACGCTCGGCATACGGTGCGCCAGCACCGGGAGCAGCGGTTCGGGCACGCGCCCCAGCAACTGGTCCATCCGCACCAGCGGGTTGGCCGTGGGGGACTTGCGGTTGCGGAACCTGCGGTGGAGCGCATCGCGCCCGACGGTGGCGAGTTCGCCGATGCGCTTGAGGCCCAGGCGGCGCAACACGACCAATACATCCCCGTCGAGCCGCAGCGCCGCGACGGGCAGGTCCGCCAGACGCGCGGCGATATCGTCTTCCGGGGCGAGGATCGCGCGTTCGGGGCCATGGTGCGACAAGGCCCAGGCGCCACCCGCAGTCGGCGCGATGGCCAGCCTCGCGGCAAGCCCACGGCGCGCGAACCGTGCCTGGGCATCGGCCAGCAGGCGCGCTTCGCCACCGAACAGGTGCGCCGCCCCGGTTACGTCCACCACCAGACCGTCAGGCGCATCGAGCGCGCTCCAAGGCCCCCAGCGCTGGGCCCATACGGCGAGCTTCTGCAACCCCGCGAGATCGCCCGCGGGATCGGACGGCGCGACCCGCAGGTGCGGGCACAGCGTGCGCGCATCGGCCAGCATCATGCCCGCCCGCGCGCCCGCGGCGAGGCCCGCGTCGTTGGCCGCATCGATACGCGGTCCGTGTGCGGTTTCGGTGATCAGCGCGAGCGGTTCGGCATCGGCCCCCTCGCCCCGCGCGGAGCCTTCAGCCAGCCGCCAGCGATCGATCGCCAGCCGCGAAAGCCAGACCGACAG
>CAMPGP010000145.1 GCA_946885545.1 uncultured Altererythrobacter sp. | reverse complement strand
TTATTATATGGCACGATATGGACAAGAATGTCGGATATCTCCTTTCGGATGCCGGGCGGCTCATGCGACGCGCCTTCGACGACCGCGTGCGCGAACTGGGAATCACCTCGCCGCAAGCGCGGCTGCTGCTGAATCTCGAGCGCGGGCCGGGCCAGAACCAGGTTTTCTACGCCGATCTCCTCGAGATCGAGCCAATCACCCTGTGCCGCATGGTCGACCGGATGGAAGAAGCGGGGCTGGTCGAGCGCCGCCCCGATCCCGACGACCGGCGCGCACGCCTGCTCCACCTGACGGATCGCAGCAGCGCGGAAATCGCGCGCATCCGCGCCGCGCTCGATGGTTTGATCGGCACCCTTCTCGACGGCTTCGACGAACGGGAGGAGGCCACCTTCGTCGCCATGCTCGAGCGCATTTCCGCGAATCTTTCAGCCCCGCAGAAGGAGGCCGTCGCAGATGGCTGACAAATATCCCTCCGATCCGGCCGAAACCGCAGAGATCGACAACGTACCGCGCGACGAGCCCGCAATGTCCGAAGCCCGACCGCGCCGTCGGTGGGGCCGCCTCGCGCTGATGGCACTCGTGCCGATCGCTCTTCTTATCGGCGGCGGGGTCTATTGGCTGAGCCTGCAAGGGAAGGTCTCGACCGACAACGCCTATATCCAGCAGGATCAGGTGGCGGTCTCTACCGAGGTCGGCGGTCGCATCGTCGAGGTCGCGGTGGAGGACGGACAGACCGTTGCGGCGGGCGCACTCCTGTTCCGCATCGATCCGGAGCCCTACCGCCTCCAGATCGACCAGGCGAACGCGGCCATCGCGCAGGCACAGGCCAACGTGACCGCGCTCAGCCATTCGAGCGATCTTTCCGGCGCGTCGATCTCCGCCGCGAACGAGGATATCGCCTTCGCGCAGGCCAATTTCGCGCGCAAGGATGCGCTCTACAAGCAGGGATTCCTGACCAGGACCGAGCACGATGCCGCCGAACACGCGCTGCAGCAGGCGCGCGAGCAGCTGCGCATGGCGAGGGCCCGGCAGAGCGAGGCCGCCGCCAAGCTCGCGCAGGGCGCGGCGGTGCCCGGCGTCAATCCGCAGGTTGCCGCGGGTGAGGCGCAGCGCGCCACCGCGGAGCTCAACTTGCGCCGCACGGAGGTTCGCGCACCTGCCGCCGGCACGGTATCGCAGGCGGACCGGCTGCAGATCGGCCAGCAGATCGTTCAGGGTCTGCCGGTCGTGACGATCGTGGAAACCGCGAGTTCCTACGTCGAAGCGAACTTCAAGGAAACCGATCTCGACGACATGCGCGTCGGCCAGCGCGCCGAAATACGGGTCGATGCCTATCCGGGCCTAGTGATCGAGGGCCGCGTCGCCTCGATCGGTGCGGGAACGGGGTCGGAGTTTTCCGTCCTCCCCGCGCAGAATGCCACCGGCAACTGGGTCAAGGTGACGCAGCGCGTGCCGGTGCGCATCGCGATCAAGGGCAAGGTGCCCCGCGCACTGATCGCCGGTCTTTCCACGGACGTAACCGTCTTCACCGACGGCCGCGACTAGGCCGATGGCTTCGGCCGCTCTTCCCGCGCGGGCGGACCCGCCGCCCGCCGACGCGCCGCAGCTCGCGGTACGCAACCACGGGTTGCTGCTGGTCGGGATCATGGCCGCATCGCTGCTGCAGGTACTCGACACGACGATTGCCAACGTCGCGATCCCGCACATGCAGAGCACGCTGGGCGCGACGTCGGAGAGTATCACCTGGGTCCTGACGAGCTATATCGTGGCTTCGGCAGTCGCCATGCCGTTGACTGGCTGGCTGGCGGACAAGGTCGGCGGGCGGCGGCTGTTCATCGCATCGGTCGCGGGATTCATTCTCACCTCGATGCTCTGCGGTATGGCACAGAATCTGGAAGAGATGGTGCTGTTTCGCGCGCTGCAGGGCGTGGCGGGCGCCTTCATCCCGGCGCTGAGCCAGAGCTTCATGCTCGATACCTCCCGCCCCAGCCGCCATGCGCAGGTCATGGCGATCTGGGGCATGGGGATCATGATCGGCCCGATCCTCGGCCCGATCCTGGGCGGCTGGCTGACCGAGAGCGCGAACTGGCGCTGGGTATTCTATGTCAACCTGCCGGTGGGCATCCTGGCGCTCGCGATCCTTATGGCCGAACTACCCGATCGCAACGGAGCGGCGCGCCGCTTCGACCTGTTCGGCTTCGGCATTCTCGCACTCTCGCTCGCGTCGTTCCAGCTTCTGCTCGATCGCGGAGCGCACCTCGACTGGTTTTCGTCCGGCGAGGTCTGGCTCTACACCTTCCTCGCGGCAAGTGCCGCGTGGATCGCGATCGTCCACATGGCAACCGCGAAGAATCCGCTGTTCGACACGGTCCTGTTCGCCGATCGTAACTTCACCCTCGCGCTGTCGTTCATGTTCGTCATCGGCGTGGTCATGTTCGCGAACATGGCGCTGCTGCCGCCGATGCTGCAGGGTCTGTTCGGCTACGGTGTGATCGACACCGGGATCGTGCTGATGCCGCGCGGCGTGGGCGTATTGATCTCGATGCAGCTGTCGGGATTGCTGATCCGCCGCGGAATCGACGCGCGGTTCGTGGTCGCGACCGGCTTCGCGATCACCGCATTTTCGCAATGGCAGATGGCACACTGGTCGCTCGGCGCGGACAATTACCATTTCATCCTCGCCGGCCTGATCCAGGGGCTCGGAATGGGCCTGGTTTTCATTCCGCTCAACGTGACCGCGTTCTCCACCTTGCCGCCGCGCCTGCGGACCGACGGTGCGAGCCTGCTCAACCTCGTGCGCTCGCTCGGTGCCTCGGTGGGCATCTCGGTAACCACGATCCTGCTCGCCAACAGCGTCCAGCGCAATCACGAGGAACTCGGTGCGCGGATCACCGCCGAGAGTGTCGCGGGGCTCGACCTGTCGACTGTCGACCGCTTTCAGTCGCTGGGTCAGACCGCACTCGTCGCGATCGACGCGGAGATCAATCGCCAGGCAGCCATGATCGGCTACGTCAACGATTTCTGGCTGATGATGTGGATGGCGATCGCCGCGGCGCCCTTCGCCTTTTTGATGCGAACGGGTCGGCCCGGCAATGCTTCGGCCGCTGACGCCGCAGCCCATTGAGGCGACGGATCAGCGAAAGAAGCAATTCACCCCGGTGTGGAGCGACGTGACCGTTCCGTCTGGCGAAACGAACCCACCGAACATGTCGCCGTCGGATGTTGTGTAGGCGAACTCGCCCTCGAGCGTGTCGTTCGCCATCCGGACCTGGCGCTCGGCTTCGAGGTCTCCCATCGCCATGCCCGGCCGTATGCCATCGGCAGTGACGAGATTGTCGGCGCGCTCTGCCAGCCACCCTGCAAGCTTCCCGTCGAGGAAGTTGAGCTGGAGAGCGCCATAATGCGCGAACTCCATCGGCCCGGCCCCGCATTCGGCGTTGGTTTCGATCTTGGGCGTGCCGAAATCGGCCGCCATCGCGCGAAGCACTTGCGCCTGCGGCAGGCCGAAGCTCAACGAGGTTGCCGCTCCGCGCCCCTCGATCGCATTGACCAGGATCACCCCGTCCGCCGTCAGCGTGACCTCGCGGGCGCCCTGCTCAGGCGAAGGCGTCGAAGTGGCGGCTTCATCGGGAGCGGCAGACGGACCCTCGTCCGAGGCCGGTGCCTGCTGGCATGCCGCCAATGCGAGAATCGCGAGGGCGAGCGGCAGTATCGTGCCGGCTTTCATACCACCCCCAACGCTCAACCCTTCTTGAGGTGCCGCCGGCCGAGCAGCTCCGCGATCTGTACTGCGTTCAGCGCCGCACCCTTGCGCAGGTTGTCCGACACGCACCACAGCGTGATGCCGTTCTCGACCGTGGGATCTTCGCGCACGCGGCTGATGTAGGTCGCGCTGTCGCCGGCAGCTTCGACGGGGGTGACGTATCCGCCGTCCTCGCGCTTGTCCACGAGCATCACGCCCGGCGCCTCGCGCAGGATGTCCATCGCGGCTTCGGCCGAAAGTTCGTTCTCGAACTCGATGTTGATCGCTTCGGAATGGCCGACGAAAACCGGCACGCGCACGCACGTGGCGTTCAGCTTGATCTTCGGGTCGAGGATCTTCTTGGTCTCGACCACCATCTTCCACTCTTCCTTGGTCGAGCCATCGTCGAGGAAGACGTCGATGTGCGGGATCACGTTGAAGGCGATCTGCTTGGTGAACTTGCTGGGCTCGAGCTTGTCGCCGACGAAGATCGCGCGGCTCTGTTCGAACAGCTCGTCCATCCCCGCCTTTCCGGCGCCCGAAACCGACTGGTAGGTGCTCACCACCACGCGCTTGATCGTCGCGGCATCGTGCAGCGGCTTGAGCGCGACGACGAGCTGCGCGGTCGAGCAGTTGGGGTTGGCGATGATGTTGCGCTTGGAATAGCCGTCGATCGCGTCGGGGTTCACCTCGGGCACGATCAGCGGCACGTCGGGCTCCATGCGGAAGAGCGAGGAGTTGTCGATCACGACGCAGCCTGCCGCCGCCGCCTTGGGCGCGTATTCCTTCGCCGGGCCGCTGCCCGCCGCGAACAGGGCGATGTCCCAGCCGGCCCAGTCGAAATGCTCGATGTTCTTGCACTTGAGCATCTTGCCGGTGTCGCCGAACTCGACCTCGACGCCGTGCGAACGCGAACTGGCCACCGCGGCGACCTCGTCGCACGGAAACTCGCGCTCGGCGAGGATCGCCATCATCTCGCGCCCGACGTTCCCGGTCGCCCCGACGACTGCCACCCGATAACCCAAATCACGTCTCCATCTGAATGCGAGTGGCCGAGATAGCGATTGCCCGCGCGCCCGCAAGCGCACATTCGGTTGCGCCGCCGAAAGCTCAGGCTGGTCGGGGTTCGCGCCGACGCTATTCGGGCGGCGTCACCCCGTGCCGCTCGAGGAAGTCGAACACGGTGTTGTAGCGGTGCGGGCTGATGTTCTCGCCGGACACGCGGTGCGTGTAGCCGGGGTAGAGCATCATCTCGAACGGCACGTTGCCTTCCTGCATCGCGGCGATGATCTCGGTCGCGTTCTCGAACACAACGTTGTCGTCCGCCATGCCGTGGATGATGAGCAGCGGATCGCTGATCTTCGTCGCGTCGGGAATGGCCGAAGCCGCGGCGTAGGCTTCCGCGTCGGCCTGCGGCGTGCCCATGTAGCGTTCGGTGTAATGGGTGTCGTAGAGCTCCCACTTGGTCACCGGCGCGCCCGAGATGCCTGCGGCATAGAGGCCGGGATCGGCCTGGAGCTGCTTCAGCGTCATGTAGCCGCCGTAGGACCAGCCATCGATCGCGATCTTGTCCGCATCGACATAGGGCAGCGTCTTGAGGAACTCCGCGCCTGCCTTCTGATCGCGCACCTCGACCCCGCCCATCGCGCGGTAGATCGGCTGTTCGAACGCGACCCCGCGGTTCGCCGCACCGCGATTGTCGATCGCGAAGACGATATAACCCCGGTCGACGATCGCCTGTTCCAGCGCCCCGCCCCAGCCCTTGCTCACGACCTGCGCGTGCGGACCGCCGTAGTGCGAGAAATAAACCGGGTACCGCTTGCCCGGCTCCATCTCGGGGGTGAGAATGCGATAGTGCAGCTCCGTGCCGTCCTCGGCCGGGATTGTGCCGTATTCGGGCATCCGGTGACTGGCGAGATAGGGCGCGTAGGGATGGTCGCCCTCGACTGCGTTCTGCTCGATCCACGCCAGCCGCTCGCCCGTGGTATCGGCGATATAGCTCTGCGTCGGCTGGTCGGGCTTGGACCGCGAGACGAGCAATGTC
>CAMPGP010000144.1 GCA_946885545.1 uncultured Altererythrobacter sp. | reverse complement strand
ACCGCAACCGCACCGCCACCAACGTGCGCACCGCCTTTTCCAAGAACGGCGGCAATCTCGGCGCCTCGGGCTCGGTCGCGCACGGGTTCGAGCGGCTCGGGTTCATCTACTACCCCGCATCGGCGGGCGGCGAGGACAAGGTGCTCGAGGCCGCGATGGAAGCCGGTGCCGAGGATATCCAGTCGGACGGCGACGGGCACGAGATCTGGACTGCGGCCGACGATCTGCACGAAGTGTCCTCGGGGCTCGAAACATCGCTCGGCGAGGCGGAGACGGTCAAGTTGGCGTGGAAGCCCAACCTCACCGTCGAGCTCGACGAGAAGGACGCCGCCACGCTGCTCAAGCTGATCGACGCGCTCGACGACGACGACGACGTGCAGACCGTGTGGGGCAACTACGAGATCTCCGACGAGGTGATGGAGAAGCTCTCCTGATCCGATGCTGATCCTCGGCCTCGACCCTTCGCTCAGTTGCACCGGCTGGGGGCTGGTCCGGGCCGAGGGATCGCGGCTGTCGCACGTCGCCAACGGTCAGATCCCGACCGACGCGAAGGCGCCGATGGCGCAGCGTCTCGCGGCGTTGCAGGCGGGGATCGCCGAAGTGATCGCGGCCCACCGGCCCGACCGCGCGGCGGCGGAGGAGGTCTTCGTCAACAAGAACCCGCAGTCGACCCTCAAGCTCGCGCAGGCGCGGGGGGCGGTGCTGGCGGCGTGCGGTGCGGCGGGGCTGGAGGTGCGCGAGCATGCCGCGCGGCTGGTCAAGAAGTCGGTCGTTGGCACGGGCGCGGCGGACAAGGCCCAGGTCCAGGCGATGCTCAAGGTCCTGCTGCCCGGCGCGAAAGTTGCAGGCGCCGACGCGGCGGATGCCTTGGCGGTCGCGATCGCCGATGCGCATCTCGGCGGGCGCGGTTGATGTTCCTCGTCGTCTTCCGCAACCGCAAGCGTGCCGACATCGACTACCCCGCCTACGAGGCCGAGGCGGAGCGCATGCTCGCAATGGCGCAGGCGCAGCCGGGCTACCTGTCGTTCAAGAGTTACACCGCCGAGGATGGCGAGGTCATCGCATTGTCCGAATGGACCGACGAGGCTTCGGCGCGCGCCTGGGGCCGCCTCGCCGAACATCGCGCCACACAGGCGCGCGGGCGCGGCGAGTTCTACGCCAGCTACACGCTGTTCGCCTGCGACAGCCCGCGCATCCACGAATACAGGAGCAAGGACGAGGCATGAGCATCGACGTCTACGGCATTCCCAACTGCGACACGGTCAAAAAGTCGCGCAAATGGCTCGATGCGCGGGGGATCGATTACGCGTTTCACGACTACAAGAAGGAAGGCGCCGATCCGGCGAAGCTGGCCGCATGGATCGCGGCCGTGGGCGTCGACACGGTGCTCAATCGGCGCGGCACGACCTTCCGCAAGCTGTCCGATGCCGAGAAGGCGGATATCGACGACGCCAAGGCCGTCACGCTGCTGCAACAGCACCCGAGCATGATCAAACGGCCCGTGGTCGAACACCCCGGCGGGTTGCTGGTCGGATTTTCGGAAACGGAATGGGAAGGGGCGCTTCAGTAGCCGTTGCCCGGCCCCCAGCCGTCGTCGGCCGCGCCGGTCATGTCGCGCGCGTTTTCGGAGGCGAGGCCGAGCATCGCCTGCTTGATCGACGCGAAATCGTGGCCAGACCCATAGATGAGCCCGACTACGACAACCGCCGCGACGAGGATCTTCTTCAGCATGACCGCTCCACTATCGCACCGCATGGTCAAGATTTTGCTAACGGCCCTCCTGGCCGTGTCGCCGGTCGCTCCGGCGCTCGCGAGCGAGGGCGGTGACGTGCTGGTGATCGCGCACCGCGGCGCCAGCGGCGAGCGGCCCGAACACACGCTCGCGGCCTACGAGCGCGCCATCGACCAGGGGGCGGACTACATCGAGCCAGACCTCGTCGCGACCAAGGACGGTGTGCTGGTTGCGCGGCACGAGAACGAGATTTCGGGCACCACCAACGTTGCCGAGCACGCGGAATTCGCCGATCGCCGGACAACAAAGACGATCGACGGGGCGGAGACGACCGGCTGGTTTGCCGAGGATTTCACGCTCGAGGAACTGCGCACGTTGCGCGCGAAAGAACGGCTACCCGCGCTGCGCCCCGCCAACGCGCGCTTCGACGGGCTCTACCCGGTGCCGACCTTCGCCGAGATCGTCGCGCTGGTGAAGGCGAAGGAGGCCAAGACCGGGCGGCGGATCGGACTCTATCCCGAGCTCAAGCACCCGACCTTCCTGCTCGAAGGCGAAGGGATCGACAGTGTCGAGCTGCTGCTGCGCGAACTGAACGCGGCGGGGATCGGGCCGGACGATCCGATCTTTCTCCAGAGCTTCGAGATCGCGCCGCTCGAGCGGCTGGCGCAGCGCAGCGACTACAAGCTGGTGCAGCTGATGACCGCTGAGGGCGGACCGGCCGACCAACCCGAAACGCGCTATGCCGACATGGTCACGATGGCGGGCATGGAGCGAATTGCCGCCTATGCCGACGCGGTCGGCGCCGACATTCGCATGGTGCTTGAACTGGACGGCACGCCGAGCGGACTCGTCACCGCTGCCCATGCCGCCGGGCTGAAAGTTCACGCCTGGACCCTGCGCAAGGAAAACGCCTTCCTCCAGCCGCCGCTCCGGCGCGGCGAGGGCGATGGCGCGCGCGGCTGCCCCGAGCAGCTCTGGGTGCTACTCACGCGTGCGGGCGTGGACGGAATCTTCACCGACGATCCCGCGATCGGGGTCGCCGCGCGCGATGGCGCCCGCTGCCCCGCGCCCTGACGCAATGACGGGGGTGCATCCCATCGTGGTCTTCGACGGCGACTGCGTGCTGTGCTCGGCCAATGCGCGCTTCATCCTGCGCCGCGACCGGCGCAGGCGGTTTCGCCTCGCGACGATGCAGGGCCAAGCGGGGGCGGCGCTGATGGCGCGCTTCGGGATCGACCCGCTCGACCCCGAGACCTTCATCCTCGTCGAGGGCGAGCGGGTGCGGCGCAACAGCGATGCGGCGCTGGCGATTGCCGAAGGCCTCGGCTGGCCCTGGCGGGCACTGGGCGTGCTGCGGATCGTGTCGCGCCCAGTGCGCGATGCGGTGTATCGGCTGGTTGCGCGCAACCGCTACCGCTGGTTCGGGCGGCGCGAACGGTGCTTCGTGCCGACCGCGGAGCAGGCGGACCGGATCCTGCCGTGAACCGCGTGCTCGTCCTCGGCGGCTATGGCGGGTTCGGCGCGCGGCTGTCGCGGCGGTTGGCGGAAGACGGGTGGACGGTGATCGTCGCTGGGCGCGATCTCGAACGCGCGCGGGCGTTCGCGGCGGGGCTGCCTGGCGCCGAAGCCATGCGCGCCGACCGCGAAGGCGATCTCGTGCCGGTCCTGGCGCAAGCCAAGCCCGACCTACTGGTCGACTGCGCGGGGCCGTTCCAAGGCAATTCGTATCGCGTGCCGCTGGCCTGCGTCGCGGCCGGGGTGCACTACACTGACCTCGCCGACGCGCGCGATTTCGTCTGCGGCGTAGGCGAACTCGACGCCGCGGCGCGAGCGACAGGAGTCGTCGTGATTGCGGGAGCCTCGACCGTTTCTGCGCTGACCGGCGCGGTGCTCCGCGAACTCGCCGCGCCGCTCGACCGGGTCGATGCGGTCGATATCGCGCTCGGCGCTTCGACCGCGGCGACCGGCGGTCCTTCGATCGCGGCGGCGGCGCTGAGCTACGCGGGCAAGGCGATCCGCGTGTGGCAGGGGCGGCGCTGGAGCGAAGCGGTCGGGCTCTTCGGGCTGCAGCGCCGGACCTACCGCATCGTCGGGCGGCGGCCGGTGACCCGCTGGGTCGCGCTGGCGGATATCCCCGATCTCGATCGCGTGCCGGATTCCCTGCCCGGTCGCCCCGCGACGCAGTTTCGCGCGGGCAACGAGAGCGCCGTGCAGATGGTCGTCGCGCGCATCCTGTCTGCGTTCGTGCGGTGGGGCTGGCTCGGCTCGCTCTCGGTCCTGGCAGACGTGGTGCTGCCAGTGCAGCGCATGCTGGCGCGCTTCGGCAGCATGCGCTCGGCGATGTCGGTCGAGGTGAAGGGCTGGCGCGATGCCGCTCCGCTGCTGCGCCGCTGGACGGTGATCGCCGAAGACGGCGATGGCCCGGAAATTCCCGTCCTCGCCGCGCAACTAGTCGCCCGGCACTTGCGCGCAGGCCAGCTCGAGCCCGGCGCTCGCGACACCTCGCGATTGCTAGCGCTGGCGGATTTCGCGCCGCTGCTGGAGGGGCTTCGCGTGACAACCGCGATCGACGAGGCCGCGCATACACCCGTCTACCGCCGCGTCATGGGGGCGGACTACGACCACCTGCCCGACCCGGTCCGGGCCATGCACGCAGTCGTCGGCGATGGCGGAGCGGAGGGTGAAGGCACGGTCGAGCGCGGGTCTTCGCCGCTCGCGCGGCTGGCAGGCGCCGTGGCGGGCTTCCCGCCCGCCGGGCGCTACCCGGTGCACGTCGCGTTCGCCGAGCGCGACGGGATCGAGCGCTGGACCCGCAGCTTCGGCGCGCACCGCTTCCACAGCCATCTCAGCCAGGCCGGGGATCGGATCGAGGAGCGCTTCGGCGCGCTGCGCTTCCACTTCGACCTGCCCGGCGACGCGCGCGGCCTGCGCATGGTGCTGTGCCGGTGGAGCGCGTTCCACATCCCGCTGCCGCTGTTCCTCGCGCCGCGCATCGCCGCGAGCGAGCACGCCGAAGGCGAGGACTTCGTGTTCGACGTATCGGTGGCGCTGCCGCTGGCCGGGCGCGTGGTGCACTACCGCGGGCGGTTGCGGCGGATCTAGTCGCGCGTCGCGGTGACGATGTAGTCCAGCGCCAGGTTGTCCGACAGGTGGAGGCCCTTGGTCGGTGAGAAGGCGATTCCGCGCGGTTCGCCCATCGCCAGACCGGCTTCGGCGAGCAACTCGCACAGTTCCTCCGGGGTGGCGAAATCCTCCCAGTGGTGCGTGCCCCTGGGGATCGCGCCGACCGCCTCGGCCGCGCCGACCAGCAACAGGCGCGATTGCGGAGTGCGGTTGGGGGTGGAGAGCACCATCAGCCCGCCGGGAGCGAGCTTCGCGGCGAGCGCGTCGATGAAGGCGGACTTGTCCGCAACGTGCTCGATCACTTCCATGCAGGTCACGAGATCGAACGTGCCGAGATCGAGCGCGCCGATCTCGCCCGCCATGTAGCGCACATCGAGCCCGGCGCCCTCGGCATGGATGGCGGCGGCGGCGGTGTTCTCGGGCGCGGCGTCGACGCCGGTCACCTCGGCCCCGAGCCGGGCGAGCGGCTCGCACAGCAGCCCCGCGCCGCAGCCGACGTCGAGCGCTGATTTGCCTGCCAGCGGGCGCAAATCGTCGGGATCGCCGTGCCAGTGCGCATCGATCGCTTCGCGCACGAAGGCGAGCCGCACGGGATTGAGCTTGTGGAGCATGGCCGAGGAGCCCTTCGGGTCCCACCAGTCGCGCGCCAGCTTGCCGAAATGCGCGGCCTCGCCCGGCCGGATCGTTTGCCCGGTCGTAGATTTGGTTGCACCCGACGGTGTTGCATCGCTCATGCCGCCCTCCTAACAGCGCGTTTCGACCGAAACCAGCGGAGGCTCGGGGTTCTTGGCGCGTATCGTGATGAAATTCGGCGGCACTTCGATGGCCGGCACCGAGCGCATCCGGCGCGTCGCCAACATCGTGCGCAAGCAGCAGGCCGCCGGGCACGAGGTCGCGGTGGTCGTCTCCGCGATGGCGGGCGAGACCGACCGGCTGGTCAACTTCTGCCGCGA
>CAMPGP010000143.1 GCA_946885545.1 uncultured Altererythrobacter sp. | reverse complement strand
CTCGTATTCCGCGTCGGTCATCGACGGCGGCACCTCGAAAGCCTCGTCGGGCAGGTGGGCGTACTTGTCCTGCCACTTCCCGAACATCGCCTTGCGCCTGGCGGCGATGGCTTCGCGCTCGAGCGCGGCAGCATCCTTCTCGGGGACGAGCCGTGCGACCGGCTTGCCCGCACGGTTGAGCACGACTTCCTCTCCACGCAGGGCGGCGGCGATCAGCTGGGACAGCCGCGTCTTCGCCTCGCCGATGTTGACGTGGATGGTCATGCCGCGATTATTGCTTGGCCAAGCGCCTTGGTCAAGTTTGTGCTGGCGGCTCCTGGCGTCGCCGAGCGAACCGGCCGCGCCCGTCCCCCGGACGGTCGCGAGTCGCGGTTCACTCCCACTCGATCGTCCCGGGAGGCTTCGATGTGTAATCGTAGACCACGCGGTTCACGCCCTTGACCTCGTTGACGATCCGCGTCGCCACGCCGGTCAGGAAGGCGGCGTCGAAGGGATAGACGTCGGCGGTCATGCCGTCGGTGCTGGTCACCGCGCGCAACCCGCAGACGCTGTCGTAGGTGCGGCTGTCGCCCATCACGCCGACCGTCTTCACCGGGAGCAGCACGGCGAAGGCCTGCCAGATCGCGTCGTAGAGGCCCGCGGCGCGGATTTCCTCGAGGTAGATCGCGTCGGCCTTGCGCAGGATGTCGCAGCGTTCCTTGGTCACTTCGCCGGGGATGCGGATCGCGAGGCCGGGGCCGGGGAAGGGATGGCGGCCGACGAACACCTCGGGCAGCCCGAGCTCGCGGCCGAGCTCGCGAACCTCGTCCTTGAACAGTTCGCGCAAGGGTTCGACCAGCTGCATGTTCATCCGCTCGGGCAGCCCGCCGACGTTGTGGTGGCTCTTGATCGTGACCGAGGGCCCGCCGGTGAACGAGACGCTCTCGATCACGTCGGGATAGAGCGTGCCCTGCGCGAGGAAGTCCGCGCCGCCGATCGCCTTCGCCTCGGCCTCGAACAGGTCGATGAAGGCCTTGCCGATGAACTTGCGCTTCTTCTCGGGGTCGGTCTCGCCCTTCAGGCCGCCAAGGAACATCTCCTCCGCGTTCACGTGGACCAGCGGGATGTTGTAGTGGTCGCGGAACAGGGTGACGACCTGCTCGGCCTCGTTCATCCGCATCAGCCCGTGGTCGACGAAGACGCAGGTGAGCTGCTCGCCGATCGCCTCGTGGATGAGCACCGCGGCGACCGCGCTGTCGACCCCGCCGGAGAGGCCGCAGATGACCTTGCCGTCGCCGACCTGCGCGCGGATTTCCTCGATCTTGGTCTTGCGGAATTCGGCCATCGTCCAGTCGCCCGCGAGGCCGCAGACGTGGCGCACGAAGTTGGCGAGCAGCTTGCCGCCGTCGGGCGTGTGGACGACCTCGGGGTGGAACTGCGTGCCGTAGAACTTGCGGCTTTCGTCGGCGATCACCGCGAAGGGCGCGCCGTCGCTGGTGGCGACGATCTCGAAGCCCTCGGCGAAGCGGGTGACCTTGTCGCCGTGGCTCATCCACACCTGGTGCCGTTCGCCCACTTGCCACAGCCCGTCGAACAGCGCGCACGGCTTGGTGACGGTGAGGTAGGCGCGGCCGAACTCGCCGCCTTCTCCGGTCTCGTGCCCGGGCCGCACTTCGCCGCCGAGCTGGTGGCTCATGACCTGCTGGCCGTAGCAGATGCCGAGGATCGGCACGCCCGCCTCGAACAGCATCTCGGGCGCGCGCGGGCTCCCTTCCTCGGGCACCCCGGCGGGCGAGCCCGAAAGGATGATGCCTTTGGGCTTGAGCCGGTGAAACGCCTCTTCGGCCTGGGTGAAAGGCGCGATCTCGGAGTAGACCCCGGCCTCGCGCACGCGGCGCGCGATCAGCTGGGTAACCTGGCTGCCGAAATCGACGATGAGGATGGAATCGGGGAGGTGGCTTGCGTCCATGCGTCCCGTTAGAAGCTAGGCGCGCTGCCTGTCCAGCGGGTCGCAAAGGTTGTCCCGCGCGCCATGGGGGCTATGTTGGGGGTTCACCAACCAAGGGAGAAGCTCCGATCCTAGATCGCACCGGCGCGCACGCCGAGAACCAGCATGTCATCCGTTTCCCGCGCGAGAGCAGCCGCGAGCTGCAGCAGAACCAGTCGTTCTTCTTCCTGATCGAGGACGGCGAGGACAAACGGATCAAATTTCACGACTATGCCGCGATCTACGACCGACCGGGGCTCTACGAGCAACTGTTCTACGAGCGCCTGCGCTGCACCAGCCCGCAGGTGGTCGTCTCGCGGCTGGCGGGGGCGGTGCGCCATGCGGGCGAGATGGTCGAGCCGCTGCGGGTGCTCGATCTCGGCGCGGGCAACGGAATCGTGTCGGACGAGCTCAAGGAATACGGCGTCGCGCGCACCGTCGGGCTCGACATCATCGACAGCGCGCGGAGCGCCGCACTGCGCGACCGGCCCGCGGGTTACGACGAATACATCGTCGCCGACATGACGGCGCCCGACGCCGCGACGCGGGAAACGCTGGCCGAATGGAAGCTGGACGCGCTCACTTGCGTCGCCGCGCTCGGCTTCGACGACATTCCCGCGGCCGCCTTCGTCACCGCGATGGAATCGATCGCGGACGACGGGTGGCTGGCGTTCAACATCAAGACCGATTTCCTGCGCATGGCGCAGCAGGGCGGGTTCGCGGCGCTGGTCAAGGCGCTGATCGACCAGGACCTGGTCGAACTGCACCTGCTCGAGCGCTATCGCCACCGGCTGTCGATCGACGGCGAATGGCTCGAATACTTCGTACTGGTGGCGAAGAAGCGCGGACCGCTTCCGCGCGACGTCGTGGAGCGCTTCGCGGCCTGAGAGCGCCGCCCGAACTTCGCTTCGGGGCAAAACCGATGCTGCGTCTTTTGCATCTATCGCGTGCGTTTCGCCGGTAGAGCGGAACCACTCATCCGGTAGTGGTTGCGTATTTTGCAACTCATCTGGCAGTTTTCTCATTTGTGAAAAGCCGCGCGAAAGATTATTTCACTCCTCGTCCGGGCGGAAGGGTCTCCTCTCTCTCCCTCTCTCCTTCCCCCCGGCCCCAACAGGAGACGCGTAATGCGCACGACGGCAACGCACTTCCTGGCTTTCCTGGTGGCCACTTCGATAAGCGGCCTCATGCTCGGCGCGGCAATCGCCTGAGCCTTGCCAGGAACGGCAGCGACCGAGACGCGGCCGCCCCAGTCCTCTCCCCCCGAACTGGCGGCCGCGTCTCAACCGCGCCTTCCGCGCCTACTCGATTCCGCCGATCTCTTCCGCCGTCGCGCGCAGCTCCGTCTTCAGCAGCTTGCCGATATGGCTGCGCGGCATCTCGTCGATCGCGTGGAGCGCGGCGAGTCGCTGGGTCTTGCCCAGCCGCGCGTTGACCGCCGTCAGCACCTTTTCGGGTGAAGTGTCGCCCGACAGCCGCACGAAGCCCACCGGCGTCTCGCCCCAGCGACGACTGGGCACGCCGACCACCGCCGCCTCGGCCACGCCGGGTTCCTTCTCCAGCTCGGCCTCGAGATCCGAGGGGAAGATGTTGAATCCGCCCGATATGATCATGTCCTTCGCGCGCCCGACCAGTTCGACGAAGCCCTCGGCGTCCACCCGGCCGATGTCGCCCATGCGCTGCCAGATCTCGCCGGTGGCGGGATCGGTCCAGTAGCCTTCGCGGGTCTTGCCCGGCTGGTTCTTGTATCCGCTCATCATCGTCTGGCTGCGGCCGACCAGGTTCCCTGCCGTTCCGGGCGACACCTCGCGATCCTCGTCGTCGAGCACCTTCAGCTCGCTGCCCGGCGCGGGGCGGCCGACGGTGTGGAGCTTGTCGGGGAACTCGTGGCACGGCAGCAGGCAGACCACGCCGCCCTCGGTCATCGAGTAGATCTCGACCAGTGCGCCCGGCATCCGCGCCAGCACATCGCGCTTCAAGGCTGCGGGGAAGGGGGCCGAGGTGCAGTACTTGATCGCCAGCGCCGACAGGTCGAATTCGTCGAACCGCTGCTCGTCCATCAGCCGCTGGTACTGCACCGGCACCAGCATGGTGACCGTAGTGCGGTCGGCCCGCGCCGCCTCGAGCCAGTCGAGCGTCGAGAACCTGCCCATCACGCGCACCGTCCCGCCCGCGAGCAGCGGAGCGAGGAACGCGACCATCGTGGTGTTCGAATAGAGCGGAGTGGACGCGAGCGAACGCGGCTCCAGCCCCATCTCGCGATACGATGCCGCGGTGCTCGCGAATTGCCGCCAGCGCATCCGGTGCGAATGGACGATGCCCTTGGGAATGCCCGTGGTGCCGCTCGAATAGATCACGTTGAACGGATCGCCGGGCTCCGGATCGAAGTGTTCGGCGGGCGTTTCGCACTGTTCGGTCCACTGATCGAGCGCTTCATCGACGACGATCTTCGCCATGTCGGGCATGAAATTCTCGCCCAGCTCGTCCAGCTTGGCGCGGTCGATGAACAGGTGCCGCGCTCCGCTGTCGCGCGCCATTCCCTCGAGCTGCTCGCGGCTGGCGCTCGTCGTCAGCGGTGCGGCGACCCCGCCGGCGCGCACCGCGGCGAGGAACACCAGCGCATAGGGAATGCTAGAATATCCAAGGATAGCAACCGATTGCCCGCGCTCAAGGCCGTCCTGCTGGAGCTTCGCCGCGATCCGCTCGACCCGATCGCCGAGTTCGCCCCAGCCGATCTCGCCCCGCTCGTCGCGCAGCGCGGCCTTGTCCGGCTGCGTCGCTGCCCAGGAGGCGATGATTGCGGGGAACGAGCCGTAGGGTTCGGCGAGCGCGGCGGCAGGATCGAAGATGGCCATAGGCACATTTCTATGGCCGATACGGCGCTTGTCGAGGGGCTATCCGCCGCCCAGATCGCCGAGCAGGAAAGCGAGAATGACCCCGAGCGCGGTCGCGATGCCGGCCCAGTGGCGATCTTCCTTGAAGGCCTCGGGAAAGACTTCGGTCGCAAGGCTGGCGACCACGGCACCCGCGGCGAAGCAGCGGATGAACGCGAGATGGTGCGGGCTGGCCCCTTCGAGCAACACGTTCCCGCCGATCGCGGCAAGCGAGAGCAACGCCGCGGTCGCCGCCCAGAGCGCGAAGATGCGCAGTTTCGAGTGGCCGCCGTCCGCCATCTGGCGCGCGCCGCCTGCGGCTTCGGGCAGGTTCGACAGCAGGATCGAGCCCGCGAGCGCAGCGACCTCGGGCGCCCCCGCGCCGATCAGCGCCACGCCGAGCGCGAGGTTTTCCGGAATTCCGTCGAGCGTGATCGCAGCGAGCAGACCGCCGCCCGATTCCGCGCCCCAGTGCTCGTCGATCCAGTAATCCACCGCGGCGAAGACGGCCGCCCCCGCGGCGACTCCTCCGACGGCGATCCAGATCGAGCTGGTCTCGATCGAAGGCTCGATCAGCTCGGATGTGACCGACAGCAGCAGCGCGCCACCGGCCAGCGCGACGAGGAAGCCCTCGGTCTTCTCGTGCAAGGATCCGAACAAGCCCCAAGCCGCCCCGGCGAGGAGCGCGCCGGAAACCACCAGCACCACAAGCAACGTCATCCCCATGCCCGCTCAACGCTCCGTTCGCCGCCCGGTTGCCTCCGTTGGGCAAGCTGGGGAAAAGCGGCCCGCGGGGGGCCGAATTCCTTCGCATTTTCCCCGTCAAACCCTATATGATCGGCATGGACGAGACCACCGGAAACACCCCGCCCGAAGCGGCGAAAGCAAACCTCTACGGCGCCGATTCGATCAAGGTCCTCAAGGGCCTCGACGCGGTACGCAAGCGCCCTGGCATGTATATCGGCGACACCGACGACGGATCGGGCCTGCACCACATGGTGTTCG
>CAMPGP010000142.1 GCA_946885545.1 uncultured Altererythrobacter sp. | reverse complement strand
CAGCCGCGAAGGCGTGCAGCGCGACCTGCTGCCGCTGATCGAGGGCACCACGGTCAGCACCAAGTACGGCCCGATGAAGACCGACCACGTGCTGTTCATCGCCAGCGGCGCATTCCACCTCGCCAAGCCGAGCGACATGCTGCCCGAACTTCAGGGCCGCCTGCCGATCCGTGTCGAGCTGCAGGCGCTCACCGAAGAGGACTTCGTGCGTATCCTGTCGGAGACGCGAGCCAATCTCGTCACTCAGTACAAGGCGCTTCTCGGGACAGAAAAGGTAACGCTCGAACTCGGCGAGGATGCCGTGCGCGAGATCGCGCGGATCGCGGCGCAAGTGAACGAGAGCATCGAGAACATCGGCGCGCGCCGCCTGCAGACAGTGATGGAAAAGCTGCTCGAGGAACTGAGCTTCGAGGCGGAAGATCACGACGGCGAAACGGTCACGATCGATGCCGCCTACGTGCGCGATCGCCTGGAGGAACTGGCGGAAGACAGCGACCTGTCGAAGTATATCTTGTAATGTAGGAATGTACCCGACATGTTCTCGCTCGAGTCGAGGAGAACGGGCAATGTCTATCGGTGGGTGCCATTGCGGAGCGGTGCGGTACCGGGTGGCCGGCGAGCCGAAGCACGCCTCAGTCTGTCATTGCGACGATTGCCGCAAGTGTGCGGGCGCGGCCGGGGTCGCCTGGATGGCGGTGGCGAGCGACGAATTCGCGATCGAGAGCGGTGAGCCCGCGCTCTACCGCTCGTCCGCCGATGCCGAGCGCTACTTCTGCGACAAGTGCGGCACGGGCATGTACTACATCAACGAACAGGTCCTTCCGGGCCTCGTCGACATCCAGATCGCCACGCTCGACGATCCGGACGCCTACCCACCGCAGATCCACGTTCAGACCGCGGACGAACTCTCGTGGGAGGGCAAGCTCGCCGATCTCCCCCGGTTCGAGCGCTATCCCGTCGACTGACCAGGGCGTTCGCAGAGCGAGGTTCCCGTTTGGTCGAACGCGGCGGTTGCCCCTTGGCGATACAAGGGGTTAGGTTGTCCCTCGACTGACAGGGGAGGGTCGCCATCATGCTTCGTACCGTATTCGCCGCTGGAACCGCGCTAGCCGCGCTGGCCGCAACCGTGCCGGCGCTGGCGCAGGACGGTGCGAGCGCCACCGTCTCAGCGCCCGAGATCGAATTCACCCAGTGGACGCTCGACAACGGCTTGCGCGTAATCGCGCTGCCCGATCCGAGCACGTCCACCGTGACCACCTCGATGTGGTACGAAGTCGGCTCGAAGCACGATCCCGAAGGTCGCAGCGGGTTCGCCCATTTGTTCGAGCATATTCTCAGCCGCAAGACCGAGAACATGCCCTACAACATGATCAACCGCCTGACCGAGGATGTCGGCGGACAGCGCAACGCCTCGAACAGCGACGACCGCACGAATTACTACGAAACCGTCCCGGCCGAATATCTCGAGACCATGCTCTGGACCCACGCCGAGCGCATGGCGCGCCCGGTGGTCGACGACGAGGTGTTCGAGAAGGAACGCTCGATCGTGAAGGAGGAACTGCGCCAGCGGATCCTCGCACCGCCCTACGGCCGCGTGCGGCTGGTGTTCGCCGAGAACGGCTATGACATACTGCCGCACCGCAGGCCGGGCATCGGCAACCTCGAGGAACTCGATTCGGCCACGCTCGACGATGCGCGCGCGTTCCACCAGGCCTTCTACGGCCCCGACACCGCGACCCTGATCGTTGCGGGCAATTTTGAGATCGATCGCCTGCGCGCGCTGGTCGGCGAATACTTCGGTGCGATCCCGCGCCGCGCCGAGCCGGTCTCGCTCGAGATCGAAGGCGAGGAGCCACAGCGCACGAGCCCGCGGACGGTGGTCGCGACCGCGCCCAACGTGCCGCTGCCGGTCGCCGGCTCGCTGTGGAAGATCCCCGGCGCGGCCCATCCCGACAGCGCCGCGCTCGAAGTGTTGAACGCCGTGCTCGCCTCGGGTGAGAACAGCCGGATGTACGAGGCGCTGGTCCGCACGGGCAAGGCGGTCGATTACAGCCAGTTCGTCAACGCCAGCGAGGAAGCCGGATATTTCGCGGGTTTCGCGATTCTCAATCCCGCCGCCGACAAGGCCGATGTAGCAGCCACGATCGATGCCGGGTTCGAAGCCTTGCGCAGCGGACCGGTGAGCGAAGCCGAACTGCGTGAGGCGAAGAACGAGCTGTTCGCGTCCGCCCTGCGCAGCCGCGAGACCGCCCGAGGGCGCGCGTTCGAACTGGGCGAAGCGCTCGTCACCACCGGCGATCCGCGGGCGGCCGACCTTCGGCTCGAGCAAATCGCGGCGGTAACCGCGGCCGATGTGCAGCGCGTGGCGCGGACCTATCTGACACCCGAGAGCGTGGTCGACATCCGCTACGAGGCGGGGCCCGACGACCCGTCGAGCTGGGCCAATCCGGTGCCGATGCCGACCTTCGGCACCGTCGCTCCGGCGACCGGCGAACCGGCGTTGCTCAAGCCGGAGGGAGAGCGGGAGGCGCCACCAGCGCCCGCCGCCGCGCCGACGGTCGAGCGCGCCGCGCTCGTCGAATCGACGCTCGGCAACGGCATTCCCGTCGTCGCGGCGCAGACCGGCGACGTTCCGATCGCCACTATCACCGTGGTCTTTCCCGGAGGCAGCGCCACTGATCCCGAAGGGAAGGCTGGGCTGGCGAGCATGATCGCGACCGTCGCCGACAAGGGCACCCCGACGCGCAGCGCCACCGAAATCGCCGCCACTCTCGAAGGACTGGGTGCGGCGATGGGCGCCAGCGCCGGCGTCGACGGGACTTATGTCAGCCTGACCGCTCCGACCGCGAACCTCGCGGAAGCGGGCGCTGTGCTGGCGGACGTGATCCGCCACGCGAATTTCCCGGCCGAAGAGCTCGATCGCGAACGCAAGCGGACGATCGACGGCTTGCAGGTGGCCCTCAAGGACCCGGGCTCGCTCGCAGGCCTGGTGGCGACGCGTGTCCTTTATGGCGATGCGCCCTATGGCTCCTTCGCGACCATCGATTCCCTTCCCCGCATCGCGCGCGAGGATCTCGTCCAATGGCGCGAGACCTGGTGGCACCCGGCGACGGCGAAGATCGTGGTCAGCGGCGGGATCGCGCCTGCGCAGGCGCAGGCGGTGAGCGAGAGCCTGTTCGGCGATTGGGCGAGCAGCGCACCCGCACCGGTCGCGCCGGCAGCGCCCGCGGGCGATGCTCTCCCCGTTCGCACGGTCGTCGTGGATATGCCGGAAGCCGGGCAGGCGGCGGTCATCGCAGGTGTTCGCGCACCCGCGAGGCAGGATGCCGACTATTTCCCGCTCGCACTCGCCAACGCCGTGCTCGGCTCGGGCTCCAACGGGCGGCTGTTCGAGGAAGTGCGGACCAAGCGTGGGTTGAGCTATGGCGCCTACAGCGGCTTCGGCGACCGTGCCGACGACGCGGTGTTGACCGCGAGCGCGCAGACCAAGAACGAGACGGCGGACGAAGTGGCGCAGGTGATTCTCGGCGAGTTCGAGCGCCTGGGCACCGAGCCTGCCGATGCGGACGCGCTGCAGAAGCGGCGCCTCTACGTCGGTGCATCCTACGAGCGGGCACTCGAGACGAGCGCGGGCTTCAACGGAATCGTGGCCGGTTTGATGCTGCAGGGGATCGAACCGGGCGAGGCGGCGATGATCGCCGAGCGTCTCGCGGCGGTTTCGCCCGAGGCCGCGTCCGAAGTGGCGCAGCGGCTGGTCACGCCCGAGCTGGCCTCGTTGATCGTGGTCGGCAATGCCGCCGAGTTCGTCGACGACTTGCGGGCGATCCGGCCCGATCTGGAAGTGATCCCGGCGGCCGAGCTCGATCTCGACGGCGCCACGCTGACAGCGGCGGAGTAACTATTCCGCCGCTTCGGCGGGGGCTTCGCGTTCCGCCTGCTGGCGCGCCCACATCTCGGCATAGAGACCGTCGGCGCGCAGCAGCGCGGCGTGGCTGCCGCGCTCGGCCAGCCGCCCGTGATCGAGCACGAGAATCTCGTCGGCATCGGCGATGGTCGAAAGGCGGTGCGCGATCGAGATGCTCGTGCGGTGTTCGCTCACCCGGTGGAGCGTGGCGAGGATATCCTGCTCGGTTCTCGAGTCGAGCGCGCTGGTCGCCTCGTCGAGGAGCAGGATCGGCGGGTTCTTGACCAGCGTGCGGGCGATCGCGACCCGCTGCTTCTCGCCGCCCGAGAGCTTGAGGCCGCGCTCGCCGACCTCGGTGTCGAAGCCTTGCGGCAGGGTGTCGATGAAGCGCTTGATCGAGGCGCCTTCAGCCGCTCGAACTATATCGTCATGCGACGCGCCGTCGCGCCCATAGGCGATGTTGTATCCGATCGTGTCGTTGAACAGCACGCTGTCCTGCGGAACGATGCCGATCGCGGCGCGCAGGCTGGCTTGCGTGACCTGCGAAATGTCCTGACCGTCGATCAGCACCGTGCCGGACCAGGGATCGTAGAACCGGAACAGGAGGCGCGCGATCGTGCTCTTGCCCGCGCCCGACGGGCCCACGACCGCGATATGCGCGCCAGCGGGCACTTCGAACGACAGGCCGTGCAGGATCGTGCGCTCGGGATCGTAGCCGAACACCACGTTGTCGAACGCGACCGACGGGCGGCGTACGACCAGTGCGGGCGCGCCCGGCGCGTCGTCCACTTCGAGGGGCGTATCGATCAGCGCGAACATCGCGGCCATGTCGATCAGGCCTTGGCGCACGGTGCGATAAACCCAGCCGAGCATGTCGAGCGGGCGAAAGAGCTGGACGAGGTAGGTGTTGACGAAGACGAGGTCGCCGGTGGTCAGGTCGCCCCGGCTCCAGCCCCACACAGTATAGGCCATCGCCCCGCCGAGCAGGAGATTGGTGATGACCGCCTGGATGACGTTGAGCGTGCCGAGCGAATTCTCGCTGCGGATCGCGGCCTCGGCATAGGCGCGCGCGGAGCGCCCGTAGCGCTCGCGCTCGCGGGCTTCGGCACCGAAGTATTTGACCGTCTCGTAGTTGAGCAGTGAATCGACCGCGCGGGACAGCGCCTGGCCGTCGAGGTCGTTCATTTCCTTGCGCAGCTTGGCGCGCCATTCGGTGATCCAGCGGGTCGCTGCGACATAGGCCGCGACCGTTACCGCGGTGGCGAGCACCAGACCCCAGCCGAAGCTGAAATAGAAGATCACTCCGACGGCGATGAGCTCGATGATCGTGGGCGCGATATTGAACAGCAGGAAGTAGAGCATCGAGTCGATGCTCTTGGTTCCGCGCTCGACCGTCTTGGTCACCTCCCCGGTGCGCCGCGAGAGGTGGAAACGCAGCGAGAGACGGTGGAGCCGGGCGAAGGTGTCTTCGGCGAGATGCCGGGTCGCTTCCTGACCGACGCGCTCGAAGACCACGTTGCGGAGATTGTCGAACACCACCGATGCGAGGCGCCCGGCGGCATAGGCGAGCACGAAGGCGATCGCGACCATGGCCGCTTCGTTTGCGGGCGTCGTCATCGCGTCGACGGCGCGCTTGTAGGCAAATGGCAGCGCGAGCGTGGTCGCCTTGGCCACCAGCACCAGCGACAGCGCGATTACGATCCGCCGCTTCAGAGCCGCATCGTCGCGTGGCCAGAGATAGGGTAGGAAACGCCTCAGCGTGGCCCAGCCGTCGTAGTCGGCCGGGGCGGGGGAGGGCGTGTCGGGCGGCATGCGCGCCTATCTGGCGACGCGAGGCTCCGTGCGCAATGGACCTGGCCCTAGAGCCGGGTCGCGGAGTATTTCTGGCGCACCTTGTCCATCCGGTCTCCGACGTCGGGGGGCAGGTCGAACAGGACGGTATCGACG
>CAMPGP010000141.1 GCA_946885545.1 uncultured Altererythrobacter sp. | reverse complement strand
GGCGACACCGCCCGGCTGGCTGCGCGCGTGGCCCAGGCCGCGCGCGCCGAGGCGGTGGTGCTGCTGTCCGATGTCGACGGGCTCTACGACCACAACCCTCGTGAACCCGGTGCGAAGCTCGTGCCGCTGGTCGAAGGGATCGACGACGCTGTGCGCGCGATGGCGGACGGCGGATCGGCCTCGGGTCTGGGTTCGGGCGGCATGACCTCGAAGCTGCAGGCTGCCGAAATCGCCGAACGCGCGGGGATCGCGCTCGCGATCGTCAATGGCACGCATCGCGCTCCGCTCGGCCGCGCGCTGGGCGGCGGGACGGGCACGCTGTTCCTCCCCCGCCGGCGCGATCGTGCGCGCAAGGCCTGGCTTGGCGGGCGGCTGCATCTCAAGGGAGCCCTGACGGTCGATCGCGGCTGCGCCACGGCGCTGGTCGGGGGTGGCAGCCTGCTTGCCGCAGGTCTGGCCGGAGTCGAAGGCGACTTCGCGCGCGGTGACGCCGTGTCGATCCGCGATGCCGAAGGTCGCGCCATCGCGCATGGCCTGGTCGAATACGCCGCTGCCGAGTGCGCGCTGCTCCAGGGCAGGCGCAGCGCGGAGCACGCCGAATTGCTCGGCTACGCACCGCGCGCAGCGGTGGTCCACCGTGATCACATGGTGCTGCTGTGACGCTCGCGATCACCGGAGGGACGGGTTTCGTCGGAC
The DNA here is from genome assembly GCA_946885545.1 of uncultured Altererythrobacter sp. Next base: position 5,233 of record CAMPGP010000141.1, on the reverse strand, counting down.
AGGCCACGATCGACGCGCTCGTGCGCCAGGGTCTGACCGCGCGGGCGCTGGCACGCAAGGTCCCGGCCGAACGGCACGCGGGCGTCGAGTGGGTGGCGGGCAATCTCGCCGACCGCGCTGCGCTCGCGAAACTGGTCGAGGGTGCGGAAGCCGTGGTCCATATCGCGGGCCTCACGAGCGCGCTCGACCCGGCGAAGTTCGAATGGGCCAACGTGGCGGGCACCCTCGCGCTGGTCGAGGTGGCGAAGGAAGCGGGCGTCAAGCGCATGATCTTCGTCTCCTCGCTCGCCGCCAGGCGACCGGACCTTTCGGCTTACGGCGCGTCCAAGGCGCGAGCGGAGAAAGTCGTCGCGGCGAGCGGTCTCGACTGGACGATCGTGCGGCCGCCCGCGGTCTACGGCCCGCGCGACAAGGACATGTTCGAGCTGTTTCGCGCCGCGCGAATGGGCGTGGTCCCGATGCCGCCGCCTGGCCGCGCATCGATGATCCACGTCGACGATCTCGCCGAATTGCTGCTCGGGCTCGTTCCGGGCGGGGAAGGGCTGACGGGCGCCACCTTCGAACCCGACGACGGGCATCCGGGCGGCTGGCCGCATCGCGACCTCGCACAGGCGATCGGCTCAGCGGTGGATCGCCGGCCCTGGGTGCCGCACCTGTCGCGCGGCACGCTGGAATTGCTTTCCCGCGCCGATTGCCTGTTCCGGCGCGACAGGGCCAAGCTGACCCCAGATCGGGTGAGCTACATGACCCATCCGGACTGGGTGTCCGATCCTGCGAAGGCCGTTCCCCGGTCCGTCTGGCAGCCGCGGATAACCACGCGCGAAGGGCTGAAGGGCACGGCGCAGTGGTATCGCGACCAACGCTGGCTGTGAGCTTGCGATTGGCAGCGTCGCAATAGCGTCATAGTCTGCCACCGGGATCGCGAGTCGCAATTCGTGGCAACGGCCACGCTGTCGATCACGATCAGGGAAATCGGATATGAAGAATATCGTGCTTATTGCCGCCGCAGCGAGCCTCGCGGCTTGCTCGGGCGGGGAGCCTGCGGCCGAAGCCACGCCCGAAGCCACCGAAGAGGCTGCCGCGCCCACGTTCGCGACCACGGCTGCCGACGGGGGGCCCTCCACCGGCATGTTCCGGGTCACTGACGGCGAAGGCACCGTCGTCATGGAAGAGGTGAAAGCCGACGGTACGTATGTTTCCACGCAGGACGGCACCGTCGTCCAGACCGGTACGTGGGAGCAGAAGGCGCCCGAAACCTACTGCTACACCGAGGACAAGGAAGGCGCCGCGCAGATCTGCCACACCGAGCAGGTCGACGAGAACGGCGTGTGGACCTCGGTCAGCCCGGAAGGTCAGACCGCTACGGTCGAACGCGTCGAAACCTGACCTTCGGCGCGGCGGGAGCTCGTCAGAGGAAGGGCTCGAAGCCCGGAGGCAGCTCGCCCTCGTCGGTGAGCGGGGTGTGGATGCCGCACTCGGTCTTGTCCCAGCCCTTCCACCGGCCCGAACGCGGGTCTTCGCCCGGCGCGACCTTGTGCGTGCACGGGCTGCACCCGATCGAGGGATACCCCTGTTCGACCAGCGGGTGGGGCGGGAGGTCGTGCTCGGCGATATAGGCGGCGATGTCGTCCGCGCTCCAGTCGATCAGCGGGTTGATCTTGAGGCGCCCCTGCGCGTCCGAAGTATCGACCTCGAACCGCGGCAGATTGGCGCGGGTGGCGGACTGGAACGCCTTGCGCCCGGTCAGCGTCGCATCGTACCCGGCAAGCGCGGCAGCGAGTGGCAGGACCTTGCGGATCTCGCAGCATCCGTCGGGGTCGTAGGACCACCTGAGGCCGCTTTCGTCGCGCTTGGCCAGCAGCTCGGGGTCGGGCCGCAGGTTGATCAGGCCGGTGAGGCCGAGCCGCGCCACCAACTGGTCGCGATAGGCGAGCGTTTCGGGAAAATGCTTGCCCGTCTCGAGGAACAGCACCGGCAGCCCCGGATCGACCTGCGCCACGATATGAAGCAACACCGCGCTTTCAGCACCGAAGCTCGAAACCGTGGCAAGTTCGCCGACCAGCCCGTCCTCGATCACCGCGCGCAGCATCTCGGACGTGTCCGAGCCGCGAAACATGCGGTTCAGCCGGATGGCGTCGGAATCGGTGAAGCGCGGCCCGGTGTCGATCCGGTCCTTCACGCGGACGGGATCGGCGTCAGCCATGGCCCCCCTCGTGGCGCAGCCGCCAGATGGGCACCGCCTCGTCGGCAGCCGGCTGATAGGCATGCGGCCAGCGCGCGAGCGCGGCTTCGGCATCGGAAGGGTCGAAGGGCTTGTCGGGCTCGAACGCATCGAACCCGCAACGGCGCATTGCACTGAGCTGGTCCACCAGTACATCGCCCAACGCGCGCAACTCGCCCGCGTATCCCGCCTCGCGCAGGATACGCGCCGCCGAATAGCCGCGCCCGTCGGTGAAGGCGGGGAAGTTGACTTCGACCAGGTGGATTTGCCCGAGGTGCGGGATCAGCGCGCGGGCGTCGTCGCCCGGCTCGATCCGCACCGCGGCGGCGTTCGACTGGTCGAGGAAGGAATCGACGGTCACCGCCGGGTGATCGACCGCTTCGTCGTCGCGAAAACGCAGCGGCTCAGCCATAGAGCGCCTCCTTGAACGGTTCCATGCCGATGCGGCGGTAGGTATCGAGGAAGCGCTCGCCGTCTGTGCGTTCGCGCAGGTAGACGTCGGCGGCGGTCTCGACCGCGTCGACGATGCCCGCCTCGTCGAAGCCGGGGCCTGTGATCTTGCCGAGTGCGGTGTCGTCCGCCTCGCTCCCGCCGAGCAGGAGCTGGTAGTTCTCGACCCCTTTCTTGTCGACGCCGAGAATGCCGATGTGGCCCGCGTGGTGGTGCCCGCAGGCGTTGATGCAGCCCGAGATCTTGAGTTTCAGCTCGCCCAGCGTGTCGCCCTTGCCGCTGGCGGCGAAGCGTTCGGAGATCTTCTGCGCGACCGGGATCGAGCGCGCATTGGCGAGACTGCAGTAATCGAGCCCGGGGCAGGCGATGATGTCGCCGATCTGGTCGAGGTTGGCCGTGCCGAGCCCTGCTGCCTCGAGCGCGGTCCACAGCGCGTGGAGATCGGCCTTGCGCACGTGCGGCAGGACGATGTTCTGCGTGTGCATGACGCGCATCTCGTCGAAGCTGTACTTCTCCGCGAGGTCGGCCATCAGGCGCATCTGCTCGGCGCTGGCATCGCCGGGAATGCCGCCGACCGGCTTGAGGCTGATGACCGCGGACGCGTAGCCTGGGGCCTTGTGCGCGATGCAGTTGCGATCGACCCAGAGCGCGAAATCGGGATCGGAGCGGTCGACCTCGTCGGGCAGGTCGCTCTCGAATGGCGGGTCGGCGAAGAACGCCTTGATCCGTTCCAGCTCGGCCGTCGGCGGTTCGATCCCCTGTTCCTGCAGGAGAGCGAATTCCTCCTCGACCTGGCGAGTGTATTCGGCCGCGCCGAGCTCGTGGACGAGGATCTTGATCCGTGCCTTGAACTTGTTGTCGCGCCGCCCGTGGCGGTTGTAGACGCGCAGGCACGCTTCCGAATAAGTCACCAGCTGATCGAGCGGGAGGAACTCGCGGATGCACGGCGCGATCATCGGGGTGCGGCCCATGCCGCCGCCGACGTAGAACGCCGCGCCCAGCTCGCCTGCGTCGTTGCGCACCAGGCGGATGCCGATGTCGTGCAGCTTCATCGCCGCGCGGTCGGTTTCGCTCGCGATCACCGCGATCTTGAACTTGCGCGGCAGGGCGATGAATTCGGGGTGGAAGCTCGACCACTGGCGCAGCAGCTCGGCATAGGGGCGCGGGTCGACGACCTCGTCCGCCGCGGCGCCCGCGAAATGGTCGGAGCTGATGTTGCGGATGCAATTGCCGCTGGTCTGGATGGCATGCATCTCGACCTTGGCGAGGTCGGCGAGGATGTCGCCCGCATCTTCCAGCTTGATCCAGTTGTACTGGATGTTCTGCCGCGTGGTGAAGTGGCCGTAGCCGCGGTCGTACTTGTCCGCGATGTCGGCCAGCGCGCGCATCTGGCGCCCGTCGAGCGTGCCGTAGGGCACCGCGACGCGCAGCATGTAGGCATGAAGCTGGAGGTAGAGCCCGTTCATCAGCCTCAGCGGCTTGAACTGGTCCTCGCTCAGCTTGCCTTCCACGCGGCGGCGCACCTGGTCGCGAAACTCCGCCACCCGCGCGTCGACCATGGCCTGGTCGTAATTGTCGTATCTATACATTCAGATCACCCAGTTGCCGGCGCTCGGGTCGGCCGGCTTGAGCGTGAGGTCGGGGCGCACGGTCGGGCCGAGCGCGCGGATGCGGTCCTTGATGTGCGCGGGGCGCACGCCGTCGGCGGTCTTCTCGGCGGCGATCACGTAAGGCGCGTTGACGCGGCGCGCGGCTTCCTCGCGCAGCGCGACGCCTTCGGCCTGCTCGCCCGCGTCGATCGCGTCCTCGACGTGGATCGACCAGTCGACGCCGGTCCACCAGACCACCGCGCCGCTCTTGAGGTCGTTGCCGGTGACGATCTTCATCGTGCTGCCTCCGCGGCCAGAGTGGCGACCTGCACGTCGGTGCGTGCGGTCGTTTCGCCGATCACGATCAGCGCGGGGCTCTGCACCCGTTCGCGCGTCACGAGGTCGGGCAGGGCGGCGAGCGGGCCGCGCAGCACGCGCATATCGGAGCGGCAGGCGTTTTCGATGACCGCCAGCGGCATGTCGGGGGCGAGGCCGTCGGCCATCAGCTTTTCGGCGATCTGGGGAGCGGTCTTGACGCCCATGTAGATCACCAGCGTGCGGCCCTTGCCCGCGAGCCCGGCCCAGTCCTGATCGGACAGGCCCTTGCACTGGCCGGCGACGAAGCTGACCACGCTCGCGGCATCGCGGTGGGTGAGTGCGATCTGCGCAGCCGCCGCGGCGCCGTTGGCGGCGCTGATCCCGGGCACGATCTCGACCGGCACGCCTGCGGCGCGGCAGGCCTCGGCCTCCTCGCCGCCGCGGCCGAACACGAACGGATCGCCGCCCTTGAGCCGCACCACGTCGCGCCCGGCGAGCGCCTCGCGCATCAGCAGCGCGTTGATTTCGTGCTGGGGCAGGGTGTGGCGCGCGCGGCTCTTGGCGACCGAGATCAGGTCGGCGCCGGGTTTCACCATCGCGAGCACCGCCGGATCGACCAGCCCGTCGTGAACCACCAGCTCCGCGTGGGCGAGAA
>CAMPGP010000140.1 GCA_946885545.1 uncultured Altererythrobacter sp. | reverse complement strand
CTCGTGCGCTCGGGAATCCTGACCAGCGTTCACGCCTTCGCGGTCGATCCCGAGCGCGGTAGCTTCATCCTCGCACTGCTCGCGCTCTACATCGGGGGCGCGCTCGCGCTGTTCGCCACGCGGGCGGGCGCGATCGCCGAAGGCGAGCGGTTCGCGCTGACGAGTCGCGAAGGCGCGCTGGTGTTCAACAACGTGATGCTGAGCGCGATCCTCGGCATCGTGTTGCTGGGCACGCTCTATCCGCTGCTGACCGAGGCGTTCGACGTGCGCGTGTCGGTTGGGCCGCCCTATTTCAACCCGGTGGGTGCGATCTTCACGATACCGATGCTGCTGGTGATGGCGGTCGGACCACTGCTGCGCTGGCGGCAGGATTCATTTGCGCGGGTGCAACGGCCGATGATCCTGGTCGGGGTCGTGATGCTGGCCATGGCCGCCGTGGCGCTGGCATTCGGCGGGATGAGCGTGCTCGCCCTGTTCGGCCTCGCGATCTCGGTCGGGCTCGCGATCGGCAGCCTCATGCCCTTGCGCGGCCGACGGCTGACGCGCGTACCGCTCGCGACCTGGGGCATGGTCGTGGCGCATTTCGGCATCGCCGTCGCGCTGTTCGGCATGGCGAGCGAGACGGCCTTTTCCGAGGAGCGGCTCGCGGCCGTGGCGATCGGGGAATCGACGCGAGTCGGACCCTGGGACATCACGCTGGCGGATGTTTCCCCGAACGCAGGCCCCAACTGGACCGCGATGGAGGGACACCTGCTCGCCAGCTATGCGGGCGGCGACCCCGTTTCGCTCGATCCGCAATCGCGCAATTTCTGGGCCCCGCCGCAGGAAACGACCGAGAGCGCGCTCGCGACGCGCTGGAACGGCCAGCTTTACGCGGTGGTAGGCAACGAGGCCGGGCCCGGTCGCTGGCAGCTGCGACTGTGGTGGAAGCCGTTCGTCACCTTCATCTGGTATGGCGGAATGCTGATCGCGCTAGGCGGCGCACTGGCGCTCGTCGGCCGCGTGATCGCCGATCTCAGGCGCCGATCGGTTCGCGCGCGGATGTCCACGCGACGCGCCGAGGATGCCGCGTGATGCGCTGGTGGTGGATCCCGCTGCTGTTGTTCGCCGCCTTCCTGGGCGTCGCGGGGTATCAGCTGTCCCAGCCGAAGGACGAGTTTGTGCCCAGCGCGATGATCGGAGAGCCGCTGCCGGAGTTCGACCTGCGCCCCGCGCTGGAAGGAATGCCGGGCGCCGCGACCGCCGATTTCCGCGACGGCAAGCCGCGGCTGCTCAACATCTGGGCCAGCTGGTGCCTGCCATGCATCGCCGAGGCGCCGCAGCTGGAGCGACTGCGCGACCAGGGTGTGGACATCGTCGGCATCGCGATCCGCGACCGCCCGCAGGACGTTGCCATGTTCCTCGCACGCCACGGCAATCCCTATTCGCGCATCGGAGCGGACGATCTGTCCGAAGTCCAGCTCGCGATCGGATCGTCGGGGGTGCCGGAAACCTTCGTGATCGATGGCGAGGGGAAGATCACCTACCAGCACATCGGCGACATTCGCGCCGAGCACGTGCCGATCCTGCTCGACCAGCTGCAGGAGGCCGCGCGATGAGACTGCTGGCCGCGATCGTCGCGCTTCTCTGCGCCGGCCCCGTCGTGGCGCAGGATGCCATGCCGCCCGCGCCTTTCGCCTACCGTCAGCTCGAGGATCCGGTGCAGGAGGCCGAGGCCCAGGCGCTGATGGAGACGCTGCGCTGTCTCAAGTGTCAGAGCCAGTCGATCGCCGACAGCGACGCTCCGATGGCGGGCGACATGCGCCACCAGGTCCGCACGCGGATCGCATCGGGCGAGGAACCGGAGGCGATCCGCGCCTGGCTCGTCGCGCGCTACGGCGACTATGTAAGCTATGCGCCGACGGTCAGCGGGACGACCTGGCCGCTGTTCGCGGTTCCGCTGCTGCTGCTCGCGGTGGCGGGCGCGATCCTCTGGCGCCGGTTCCGGAGAGCGCAATGAACTGGCTTCCCCCGATTGCACTGGCGGCTGCGCTGTTCCTGTTCGTCGCCTTCGTGCTGCGCCTTCCGCGCGCCGGCTGGCCGGCCTTCGGTGCCGCGTTGCTTTTCGGACTTGCCGGTTACGCGCTGCAGGGCCGACCCGACATGCCGTCGGCCCCCAGAGATGCCGCGCCGCAACCGAGCGAATCGAGTTCGGCGATGATCGATGCCCGGCGCGAGCTGTTCGATCCCTCGGTGCCGCCGAGCAATTTCGTGGTATCGGCCGACGGATTCGCCCGGCGAGGCCGCTACGACGAGGCGGCTCAGTTCCTGCGCGGTGTGGTGCGCGACAATCCGGAAAACGCGGAAGCCTGGGTCGCGCTCGGCAATGCTCTGGTCGAACATGCAGACGGCAATCCGACCCCCGCCGCGGTCTATGCCTACGCCCAGGCCGAAAGGGCGGCTCCGGGCCACCCGGCAGCACCCTATTTCCTCGGGATCGCCTTGCTGCGCGCCGGGCGTCCGGAGGATACGCGAGCGATCTGGCGCCAGATGATCGACGCAGCGCCAGAGGGGGCGGATTGGGTCGGGCCGATGGAAGAAAGGCTCGCGCGACTCGATTCGATGATGGCGGGCATGTCCGCGCAGCAGGAGCCCCCGCGCTAGACGCTCAGAGCGTGCGAGTTGCAGGGTGCGGGCGAGGGTGCTAAGCGCCGCCGCCCTGCAACAGGTCGCGATCGAGGCAGTACCGGGGGTGAATTCGGGAACGCCGTTTCAATGAGCGAAAATTCCGCATCGCTGGACGACGCGCCGCCCGCGAACGGCGGCGCGCGCGTGGCCGGTCCGCCCGCGTCGAAGGTGGCGCTTGCAGTCGGTGCCGTCGGCATCGTCTTCGGCGACATCGGCACGAGCCCGATCTACGCCTTTCGCGAGACTTTCGTCGGGCCGCATCCCCTGGCGCTCGACACGCTGCACCTGCTCGGTGTGCTGAGCCTGATCTTCTGGGCGATGACGATCATCGTCTCCCTCCAGTACGTCACCATTCTCATGCGCGCAGACAATAAGGGGCAGGGCGGCACGCTCGCGCTGGTGGCCCTGATCTCGAGTCGCATCGGGCGTACCGGTTACGGCTGGGTCGCCGTCATGCTCGGCGTGTTCGCTACGGCATTGTTCTACGGCGACAGCATGATCACTCCTGCGATCTCGGTGCTCTCGGCAGTCGAGGGCCTGACGACCGTGCAGGAGGATCTCGAACCGCTCGTCATCCCGATCGCGCTCGTGCTGTTGATCGGTCTGTTCCTGATCCAGCGCCGCGGCACGGCCAAGGTCGCCAAGCTGTTCGCGCCGATCATGGTCACCTATTTCACCGTCCTGGCAGTGCTGGGCCTCATCCAGATATTTCAGAACCCGGGCGTGCTGGTGGCGCTGAACCCTTGGTACGCGGTGCAGTTCTTCATGACCGACAAACTGCTGGGGTTCCTCGCCCTCGGCTCGGTCGTGCTCGCGGTGACGGGTGCGGAGGCACTCTACGCCGACATGGGCCATTTCGGACGCGGCGCGCTGCGGATCGGCTGGTTCGGGTTCGTCATGCCGTGTCTGTTGCTCAACTATTTCGGGCAGGCGGCGATGATCATGAGCCTCGAGCCCGCATCAGCGGCCGAGGCGATCCGCAATCCGTTCTTCCTGATGGCGCCAGACGATCTGCGCCTGCCGCTGGTGCTGCTGGCGACATGCGCTACGTTCATCGCCAGCCAGGCGGTGATCACCGGTGCATTCTCGGTCACCCACCAGGCGATCCAGCTCGGCTTCGTGCCGAGGCTCTCGATCCTCCACACCAGCGAGACCGAACACGGCCAGATCTACATCCCATTCGTCAACTGGGTGCTGATGATCGCGGTGATCCTGCTCGTGATCACTTTCCAGAATTCGTCCAACCTCGCGAGCGCCTACGGTATCGCGGTGACAGGCGCGATGCTGATCGACACCTGCCTGATGGCGGTGCTGTTCGTCGCGATCTGGCGCTGGAAGCTGTGGATGGCGATCCCGGTAGCTGCCCTGTTCTTCCTGGTCGACGGCGCCTTCTTCGGCGCGAACCTGCCCAAGGTGCCCGACGGCGGCTGGTTCCCGCTGCTAGTCGGCGCGATCGCCTTCACCTTCCTCACCACCTGGGCGCGCGGGCGCAAGCTGATGCGCGACCGGATGAGCGAGGTCGCGCTGCCGATCGAGATCTTCGCCAAATCTGCCAAGAACAGCGCTACCCGCGTACCGGGCACGGCCATCTTCCTCGCATCCAGTACGGCGGGCGTGCCCTCCGCGCTGCTGCACAACATCAAGCACAACAAGGTGCTGCACGAACGCGTGGTGATCCTGACCGTGCTGATTGCGGAGGAGCCCTATGTCGATCCCGAATGCCGCAGCGAATGGCACGACCTCGGCGACGGTTTCTACCGCATGATCCTGCACTACGGCTTCATGGAGGAAACCGACGTGCCTGCCGCGCTGCGGCGGGTGAAGCAGTGCGGCGGCGACTTCGACATGATGCAGACGAGCTTCTTCCTCAGCCGCCAGACGCTGCTGCCGTCGAAGAACCCGAGCATGATGGTGTGGCGCGAGAAGATCTTCTCGTGGATGCTGCGCAACGCCGCGACCGCGATGGAATTCTTCCGCCTGCCGACCAATCGCGTGGTCGAGCTCGGCAGCCAGGTCGAAATCTAGGGACTACGCCGTCGGTGGCGGTGTCTGCTCTTCTTCCGTCACGCCTTCCGCCGCGAGCCCGTGCCGGAGCAGCATCGGGATTTGCGTGAAGGTGAACAGGAAGCTCAGCGGAAGGAACACCCACAGCTTGGCCCAAAGCCAGCTCTCGAACGACAGCGATGCGCGCAGCACCTCGTTGAGAGCGGCGAGGGCGAAAAAGAAGAACGCCCAGTTGCGCGAGAGCTTGAGCCAGCCTTCCCGGTCGAGCCCTTCGAAGGCGGCGCCGAGAAGAATCTCCAGCAATGCCTTGCCGCGCAGCCAGCCGATCACCAGCGCCGTGCCGAACAGGACGTAGATCACGGTCGGCTTGATCTGGATGAAGCTCTCGTCCCGTAGCCAGATGGTTAGCGCGCCGAAGCCCACGATCATCGCCGTCGACAGCCACAGCATCGGCGAAATGCGGCCGAACTTCCACTTCGAGAAGGCCAGCGCGACGACGGCGGCGACCATGAACGCGATCGTTCCGCGGATCACCGCCGCGATCTCGCCCAGCGGGCCGGGCTCGTCGGGCGAGTAGAGCTTGTAGACCCCGAGGAACACGAGCAACGGCCCATAGTCGACGAGGATGTTGAGCCAGCCGGATTTCTGCTTCGCTTCGGCCATCAAGCCACTCCCGCAATCACGCGCGCCACAAGGTCGGCGTCGAACGGGCGCAAGTCGTCGATCTTCTCGCCGACGCCGATCGCGTGGATCGGCAGGCCGTACTGCTCGGCGGCCGCGACGAGGACGCCCCCGCGCGCGGTGCCGTCGAGCTTGGTCATGATCAACCCCGTAACACCCGCGATTTCCTTGAACACGTCGATCTGGTTCAAGGCGTTCTGGCCATTGGTGGCGTCGAGCACCAGCACGACATCGTGCGGCGCCTCCGGATTGAGCCGGCCGAGCACCTTCCGGATCTTGGCGAGTTCGTCCATCAGTTCGCGCTTGTTCTGCAGGCGGCCTGCGGTGTCGACGATCAGCGCGTCGATACCCTGTTCGGTCGCCGCCTTGACCCCGTCGAACACGACGCTGGCCGGATCGCCGCCCTCGGGCCCGCGCACGATCGGCGCGCCTATGCGATCGGCCCAGGTGGCGAGCTGGCCGATCGCCGCCGCGCGGAAGGTGTCGCCCGCCGCCAGCATCACGCCGTAGTCCTCCTCCTGGAACCAGTGCGCGAGCTTGGCGATGGTGGTCGTCTTCCCGCTGCCGTTGACCCCGATCACCAGGATTACCTGCGGTCGAGGGAAGGCGACGATCTCGAGCGGCTTGGCGACCGGGCGCAGGA
>CAMPGP010000139.1 GCA_946885545.1 uncultured Altererythrobacter sp. | reverse complement strand
GAGCGACATCGTCGCGATCCTTCTCGGCCTCGGCGACAAGCTCGCCGCGCACGTCCTGCTCTCCGCCGCGGCGATCGGGCTGGGCATTGCGGTGGCGCTGCCGCTGGCGGTCTGGGCGAGCCGCTCGGCCGCCGTCGCGCGCGTGGTGCTCGGCTTCGCCAGCCTGGTGCAAACGATCCCCGCGCTGGCGCTGCTCGCGCTGTTCTTCCCGATCCTGCTGTCGTTGCGCGCAGTGTTCGGCGAGGGCTTGCCGACGCTCGGCTTCCTGCCCGCGCTGCTCGCACTTGCGCTCTATGCGCTGCTGCCGATCCTGCGCAACGCGGTCACCGCGCGCGAGCACATGGCGCCCGGCGTGCTCGAGGCGGCCGACGGCGTGGGCATGACCGCGTGGCAGAAGCTGCGGCTGGTCGAGGCGCCGCTCGCCGCGCCCTATGTCATGGCGGGCATCCGCACCGCATCGGTGTGGACGATCGGCGCGGCGACGCTCTCGACCACGATCGGGCAGGAAAGCCTCGGCGATCCGATCTTCGCCGGGTTGCAGACGCAGAACTGGGCGCTCGTGCTGGCGGGCTGCATCGCCAGCGCCGGCCTCGCGCTCGTCGCCGATCTGCTGCTCGGGACGATCGAGCGCGGGTTCGCGGCGCGGCGAAATGTGCTGGTGTGGAGCGGCGCAGCGCTCGCCGCGCTTGGTGTGCTGGCCGCGGGGGCGACCCGGCTCGACTTCGGCGAGAGCGAGGACACCGTGGTGATCGGTGCCAAGAGTTTCTCCGAACAGTACGTGCTCGCGCGGCTGATCGGCCAGCGCCTTCGCGACGCGGGCTACGCCGTCGAATACCGCGACGGGCTCGGATCGGCGGTGGTCCACGACGCGGTGACGAGCGGGGCGATCGACATCTCGATAGACTACACCGGCACGCTGTGGACCAATGAGATGGAGCGCGAGGGCAATCCGGGGCGCGAGGCGATCTATCGCGAGATCGTCGCGTGGGAGCGCGCGACCAGCGGCGCGCGCGTGCTCGGCCGGCTCGGGTTCGAGAACGCCTACTCGCTCGCCATGCGCTCCGACCGCGCGCGCGAACTGGGCGTGCGCTCGATCGCCGACCTGGCGCGCGTGGCCCCGCGGCTGACGATCGGCGCGGACCCCGAATTCTTCCGTCGGCCCGAATGGTTCGCGGTGCGCGACACCTACGGCCTGCGGTTCGGCGAGCAGCGCACTTTCACCCCGACCTTCATGTACAACGCGCTTGCCTCGGGCGAGGCGGACGTGATCAGCGCCTACACCTCCGACGGGCGCATCGCGCTCGACCGGCTGGTGGTGCTGGAGGATCCGCAGGGCGCTTTCCCCGCCTACGATGCGCTGGTACTGATCGCGCCCGACCGGGCCGACGACGAGCGCCTGATCGCCGCACTCGAACCGCTGGTGGGGGCGATCGACGTCGAGACGATGCGCGAGGCCAACCTCTCGGTCGATCGCGCAGAGGATAAGCGCAGCCCCGCCGAAGCGGCGCGGGCGCTGGCGGGCGAAATCGGGCTTTAGGCTTCCTCGAACCCCACGCCGTCGGGCCAGCCGGGGGCGGCCAGCGCCATGACCTTGAACAGCTGTCCCATCTGGTCGTCGGCGACGAGGCGATGGCGGGCCGTCTCGACTTCCGCGGCGTAGTGCGGGGCGCGCGCGGCGAGGCCCTGCGCACGCGCATCGATGCCCAGCGCGCGCAGCCAGCGGCCCTGCGTGGTCGTGCCGAGGTGCTTCACTCCGCGCGCCTCGGCGATCCGCGCCAGCGTGGCGAAGTCGACGTGCGCGGTCAGGTCGGCCTCGCCCGGCGAGGCGAAAGGATCGACCTTGCGGTGCGCGCGGACCGCCTGCAGCGTGGACCCGGCGCGCAGTTCGGTGCTGCCGTAGTCGATGACGAGCGCGGCACCGCCCTGTTCGGCAAGACGACCCGCGATCTCGTAGGTCACCGCCGCGCAGGCCGGGCTCGTCTCCAGCAGCGTGCCCTGCGCCGCATCGCGCCATTCGCGCGGGACTGCCTCGTCCATTGGCTGGCGTCCGGCGACGAACACGAAATCCTCGCCCTCGAGCCCGACCATGCGTTCGCGCCAGCCCTCCGCCGCGCGCACCAGCTGGCGCACGGGCAGCGCGTCGAGGAATTCGTTTGCGACGAGCAGCATCGGCGCATCCTGCGGCACGGTCGAGAGGTCGGCATGCCATACGGCGCCGGGCACCGCATCTTCCTGAACCTTGCGCAGCGTGTGCGAGGCTTCGACCAGGTGCACCTCGGGCTCGAAGCCGTAGCGCTTGCCCGCGCGCAACGCGTCCTTCGCCAGCGTGCCGCGGCCGGGGCCCAGCTCGACGTAGAGTACCGGTTCCGCGCGGCCCGCGCGCAGCCACATGTCGGCCAGCCACAGGCCGATCAGTTCGCCGAACATCTGGCTGATCTCGGGCGCGGTCACGAAGTCGCCTTCGCTGCCGAGCGGGTCGCGCCCGGCATAGTAGCGCGCGTTGCTCTCGCCCATGAACTGCGCGAGGCTGATCGGGCCGGTGTTGCGGATCAGGCGGCGGAAGATCGCGCCCAGATCCTGATCGTTCGCGTCGCTCATGCCGGGGCGAGCGTATCCCGGCCGCTGGCGAGGGGCGGCTTCATCAGCGCGCGGACCGTAACCGCCACCCCCAGCAGGATCAGCGGGATCGTCAGCCACTGGCCCATCGAGAGCCCTGTCTCCATCGCGAATTCGCGCAATTGCTCGTCGGGTTCGCGGAAGAATTCGACCGTGAAGCGGCCGAGTGCGATCCCTGCGGTAAACACGCCGACCAGCAGACCGGGGCGGTAGCGCGCACGCGTGCGCCAGAACAGGAACAGCAGCACGATCACCAGCAGCGCGCCCTCGAGCGCGGCCTCGTAGAGCTGCGAGGGATGGCGCGCGAGCGGCCCGGCACCGGGGAAGACCATCGCCCAGGGCACGTCGGTCGGCTTGCCCCAGAGTTCGCCGTTGACGAAGTTCGCCAGTCTTCCGAACAGCATCCCGAACGGCACGTTGACCGCGATGTAGTCGGCCACGCGCATGAAGTTCAGCCCGCCGCGCCACGAGACGAAGGCGATCGCGGCCAGCACGCCCGCGACCCCGCCGTGGAAGCTCATCCCGCCGGTCCACAGCTGGAAGAACTTGAGGCTCGTCCACAACGACGGTTCGTAGAATGTCGCGTAGCCGATCCGCCCGCCGATGATGATGCCCAGCGTGCAGTAGAAGAACAGGTCTTCGGCGTGGCGCTGTGCCATCGGCGCGCCCGGCGCCTTGATCATCTTCGTCAGGTGCCAGTAGCCCAGCACGATCCCCGCGAGATAGGCGAGCGAGTACCAGCGCAGGGTGAAGAAGCCCAATTCGATGCCGGGCGTCAGGCCCAGCTCGGCCCACTGGATGGGCTCCGCGACCGCGCCTGCCGTGGCGGCAAGTAGTGACAGCAAAACGCGAACCCCCTATCCTTTGGACGTGCTGCGCACGATTTTCGGGCGGCTTTTGGCATAGAGCGAGACGGGGCGGAACCCCGCGAAAGCGCGGTCGGCGCGATTTATCTCCGCCGATCCGTAAGGGCAATGATGGGCACGACCCAAGAGGAGAGGCGACGAATGCCGAGCGAGCTGGACAACGACCTGGAGCGAATCATCGGTGCACTGACCGGGCCGGGCATGCCGTTCGAGACCGAACCGGTCGAACGCTTCGGCTGCGAGCTGCCCGCTTTCAAGAACGCACCCCCCAGCCTCGCGCATTATTTCGCGCATTTCTGCAACCAGCACAAGGACATGGTCTTCCTCGTCGACGGCGGCGTGCGGCTGACCTTCGGCGAGTGCTGGGCCGCGGCGAGCCACGTCGCAGCGGGCCTCGCGACCCAGCACGGGATGAAGAAGGGCGACCGTGTCGGCATCGCGGCACGCAATTCGGCCAACTGGATCGTCGCTTACATGGGCGTGATCATGGGCGGCGGCTGCGCGACTCTGCTCAACGGCTTCTGGACGGGCGAAGAACTGGCCGAAGGGGTCCGGCTCGCCGAGTGCTCGATGGTTCTCGCCGACGCAGATCGCGCGCGTCGCCTCGAAGGGACCGAACATTCGGCCAGGGTGGTCGAGATCTCGCACGACCTGCCGCCGTCCAAAGGGCTGGCCGCGATCTTGGGCGAGGGCGACACCGCCATGCGCATGCTCGGCGAGCTGGGGCCGGACGATCTCGCGACGATCCTCTACACGTCTGGCTCGACCGGGCAGTCGAAGGGCGCCTGGTCTGACCATCGCGGTGTCGTCAACGGAACGATGAGCTACGTCTCGCAGAGCGCGATGGCGGCACAGCTGATGACCGAACGCGGCGAGGCGCCGAGCACGCAACCCTGCGCGCTGATCGCGGTGCCGCTGTTCCACGTCACCGGCGAAGTTCCGCTCTTCCTCCAGAGCTACGCCATCGCGCGCAAGCTCGTGCTCATGCCCCGGTGGGACGCGCGCGAGGCGATGCGGCTGATGGAAGCGGAAGCGGTGAGCTACTTCGTCGGCGTGCCGCTGATGAGCTACGAGATCGCCACCCACCCCGAACGCGGCAGCTTCGACCTCACCGCGTGCAAGAGCTTCGCCGCCGGTGGCGCGCCGCGCCCGGTCGATCACGTCACGAAGATCAAGGAAGCCTTTCCCGAAGGCTTCCCGCTGTTGGGCTATGGCCTCACCGAAACCAACGGCGTGGGCTGCGGCAACTTCAACGAGAACTACATGGCCAAGCCCGGCTCGACCGGGCGCGCCAGCCGCCCGCTGGTCGATCTCGCGATCCTCGACGAGGATGGCGTAAGGCAGCCCCAGGGCGCGGTCGGCGAGGTCTGCATCCGCTCGATCGCCAACTTCCGCGGCTACTGGCAGAACGACGCGGCGACCGCGGCGGCGTTCTTCGAGGACGGTTATTTCCGCACCGGCGACCTCGGCTATCTCGACGCCGACGATTACCTGTTCATCGTCGACCGCAAGAAGGACATCATCATTCGCGGCGGGGAGAACATTTCCTGCATCGAGGTCGAGCAGGGCATCTATGGCCACGACGTGGTCGCCGAGTGCTCGGTCTTCGGCCTGCCCGACGAGCGCTACGGCGAGATCCCCGCCGCAGTCTATTACTGCAAGGACGACTGCACGCTGACGCCCGAGGAACTGCGCGAATTCCTGACCGGCCGCATCGCGCCGTTCAAGATCCCGCAGCACATCTGGCGTTCCGACGAGCCGCTGCCCCGGCTCGGCACGCAGAAGATCGACAAGCGCGCGGTGCGCGCGCTCTGGGGCAGGGAGCTGCTCGAGGCTTGAACCAGGTCCGCATCCCCAAGCAGCGCGCGATCGTCGACCGGCGCAGCCTGGCGGAAGCGCTCGAGCGGCTGGCCGCGGAGGGCGGCGCGGACGCGCGCGGCGCCATCGTCGAGACCCTGCGCGAGGCGTTGGCGAAGGGGCGTGAGGAGCTGCGCCGCCGGCTCGAGGCGAAGCCGCACGCAGGGCACGAATGCGCCGCCGGCCACGCCTTCCTGATCGACCAGGTCGTGCGATTGATCCACGACCACGTGACCGCGCACGTCTATCCCGCCGCCAACCGGTCGGAGGGCGAGCGGCTCGCGATCCTCGCCGTGGGCGGATACGGGCGGGCGGAGATGGCGCCCCATTCGGACATCGACATCGCCTTCCTCACCCCGACCCGCCGCGCTCCGTGGTGCGAGCAGGTGATCGAGGCGATGCTCTATTTCCTCTGGGACCTCGGCCTCAAGGTCGGCCATTCGAGCCGCACGCCCGAAGACATGGTGCGCTTGGCCAAGGACGACGTGACGATCCGCACCGCATTGCTCGAAGGGCGCTACGTCTGGGGCGACCAGGAACTCTACGAGGAAGCGCGGCGGCGCTTCTGGGCCGAAGTCGTCAACGGCACCGAGCGGCAATTCGTCGCCGAGAAGCTCGAAGAGCGCAACGCCCGGCACAAGCGCATGGGCGACAGCCGCTACGTCGTCGAGCCCAACGTCAAGGACG
>CAMPGP010000138.1 GCA_946885545.1 uncultured Altererythrobacter sp. | reverse complement strand
GGGATCAGCGGCCACATCTTGTCGAGATCGGCGCCGAGCAGCTCGCTCTCCATCGTCCGCCGCCGTGCTTCCATCCAGTTCACGTTGCCGCGCACGGTGTTGATCTCGCCGTTGTGCGCCATGAAGCGATAGGGGTGCGCGAGCCGCCAGCTCGGGAAAGTGTTGGTGCTGAAGCGCTGGTGGACGAGGCCGAGCGCCGAGGTGCAGCGCGGATCGCGCAGGTCGTCGTAGAAGCTGCCCACCTGCGTCGCGAGCAGGAGCCCCTTGTAGACGATCGTGCGGCTCGAAAAGCTCGGGATGTAGGTCTGCGCCAGCGCGGGAAGATCGTGCTTCTCGGCCAGCCTGGCGAGCGGGTTCAGCGTTTGCTTGCGGATCACGATCAGCTTGCGCTCGAAGGCGTCCTGGTCGGCGCAGTTCTCGCCCCGCGCGACCACGCACTGGCGCATGACCGGCATCGAGGCGACCACCGCCTTGCCGAGCCCGTCGATCGTGGTCGGCACGTCGCGCCAGCCGACCAGCCGCTGGCCTTCCTTGGCGACGAACTTTTCGAGCTGTTCGGCGACGAAGGTGCGCGCCGCCTCGTCCTGCGGGAGGAAGCATTGCGCGACCGCGTAGTCGCCGGGCGCGGGAAGATCGTGCCCGGCCGCCTCGGCCCAGTCGCGGATCAGCGGATCGGGGACCTGGATCAGGATGCCCGCGCCGTCACCCAGCAGCGGGTCGGCGCCGACCGCGCCGCGATGGTCGAGGTTGGCGAGGATCTCGAGCGCCTGGCCGACGATCGCGTGGCTCTTCTCGCCCTTGATATGCGCCACGAAGCCGACACCGCACGAATCGTGTTCGTTGCGTGGATCGTAAAGACCTGTCGGCATGGGAAAGCCCATCGAAACCCCGTCGTGCAAAGGTGCCCGAGCACGCGCCTTGCGACCGCTCCCGCAACGAAGCGCGTCCCGTGGCGCGCCTTCGCGCACGAAAATTATCGCGAAGGCATTTCATGACGACACGAAGGCGTTTTTGCAACTGCGAAGGCAGTGCATAGGTATTAGTAATTCTTGAGCCCGCGAAAGGCGGCTGGAATTCCACGACGAGGGTCAGCGAAGGGAAGGCCGGCCGGTCAGGCCGCTCCGCTCAGGCGCTGCAGCTTCTGCAGGGCATCGCGCAGCGCGCGCTCGGCGCCTGCCTGGCTCGACGCAGGCTGAGCGGCTGAAACTTCCGCTGGCGGAGCGAAGGGCCGCACATCGTTTGCGGATTCGGTGTGGCCAGGCGACGCGGCGCGCGGGAGGTCCTGCCCCGGGAAGACCACAACCGGTTCGACCTGGCTGTCACCGTCGGCGGCGGGTTCATCGTCGATGCGGATGGTTTCGCGCGCTTCGCCGATGCTCCGGCGCATATTGAGGAGCGAGGTGTATTCAGCGTCTTCCGCGACTTCGTCGGCACCGGGGGAATCGAACGGCCTGCCTTCGCGCGCCAGCGAGAGCGTGAGCGCGAGATCGTCGTGATCCTCTCCGCTTTCGTCATCCGCCGCGACCTCGTCGAAGCGGACGGGACGAAGCGCGGCTGGAAGTTCGTCCTGCGCGGAGGCGAATGCCGAGCCCGGTTCGGGTTCGTCGGCGGGCGCGGCGAAGCGTGGCGCCTCGATCGCCTCGACCCCGAGATCGGGCACGTAGCGCGGCACCGCGGGCGGTGCTTCCCCGGCGGACGCGAGCACCGCCTCCGCCTCCCCGGTCGCGGCTTGGGCGCGTCCGTTCGAGCGCTGGAGCGAGAGCGCGAAGCGTTCCACCAGTTCGGAGATCGAAAGGTCGCCCAGCGGGCGGTCTTCGGTGGTTAGATCCTGCGCGGAGGCAGGCGCGAACGCTGCATCGTCGCGGTCGAAGCGGGCATCCGCTTCAACCGGCGGAACGTCTTCGCTTGCCGCTTCCGGCT
This sequence comes from uncultured Altererythrobacter sp., assembly GCA_946885545.1. Next base: position 4,167 of record CAMPGP010000138.1, on the reverse strand, counting down.
CGTCGAACGAGCGCGAGGCGTCGAAGGCGGGGCCGACATTCGTTATGGCGTCGTGGGGGCTTTCGAAGTCCGCGACGGGCGGCAGATCGGTGAACACCTCGAGCTCGAGCGCATCGTCCGCTTCGGGCTCGACATCGACCGTGGGCGCTTCGAGCACGATCTCTATGTCCTTGCCGGGCAGCGGCGCGCTGTCGAGCAGCAGGCTCGGTTCGCCTTCGTTGGTCAGCGACAGAGCGCGGCGGCGGCCAGGGATGGGCGCGGTGCGCCCGCTCTCGACCGGCTCGTCGAAGCCCTCGGCGCCGAGTTCTTCGTGCGCGAGGATCGGGCGCGGCGACCGCGTGTCGTCGAAGGCGCGCGGTGTGCTTTCGGCGGCCGGTTGCGGTGCGCGTTGCGCCGCTGCGACCTTGCGCGCGATGAGCAGCCCCGTGAGGACGCCGATCCCGGCTGCGACCAGCGCGATGAGGATCCGCGCGGTGACGCCGAGCGGTGGCTCCGCGGCGGGCACGGCGGCGGCGAGGCCCGAAGCCTGTACCGCGCGCTCGAACAGCATCACCGGCAGCAAGAGACTGCCGATGCCGAGAAGCGCCGCGAACCATAGCGCGACGATCGCCGGGAAGACCGGATGCTGGCTGACTGGAACTTTGCTGGCGCTCTGGCCGTGATGCCTGGTTGCCACGTCGTTCACCCCCGTTGCGGGCCGCCGCATGAATCAGGCCGCGGCGGAAATTGCCCCATTCGCACCAAGAGTTAGCAGGTGATGGTAAACGACTTGATAACGACTGACGTTGCGCGCCCAGTCGTGGTGCGCGGCGACATGGCGGTAGGCGCGCTCGCGCATGGCTTCCCATCCCGCGCGATCTTCTAGCAAGCGAGCAAGTGCTTCGGCACAGGCGGCGGGATCATCGGCCGCGAACAGCGTTCCCGTTGCACCGTCCGCGATAAGCTCGCGATGCCCGCCCACATCGGAGGCTGCGACGAGCCGGCGCTGCGCCATGGCTTCGAGCGGCTTCAGTGGGGTGACGAGATCGGTCAGCCGGCTGCGCTTGCGCGGGTAGGCGAGCACGTCGATCAGCGAGTAATAGCGCTCGACCTCGCCGTGCGGCACGCGGCCGGTGAAGTGGATCGCTTCACGCGCCGGGCTCGCGGCGGTCTGCGCGCGCAGGGCCTCGTCCATCGGCCCGCCGCCGACGAGCAACAGTTGCGCCCCGGGGTGCCGCTCGCGGAGCAGCGGCAGTGCGGCGATGAGGTCGTCGAGCCCTTCGTAGTCGTAGAAGCTTCCGACGAAGCCGATCACGGGTCCGTCGCCGAGGTCCAGCGTCGCGGCGAGCGCGTGGTCGCGCGGTGGCGGTTCGCCGAACAGGGCGAGATCGACGCCATTGGGAGAAAGCCCGATCGACTCGCGGTCGAAGCCGCGAGAAGCCAGGTCTTCGCGGAGTCCCGCGCAGATCGTGAAAACCTCGTCCGCCCCTGCAACGACGTGGTTTTCCAGCGCGCGGGTGAGGCGATACTTGAGCGAATTTTCGCGACCCGTTCCGTTGCCGACCGCGGCATCCTCCCAGAAAGCGCGGATCTCGTAGACCAGCGGAATGCCGTGGCGGCGCGCCACTTTCATCGCGGCCATGCCGCACAGCGCGGGCGAATGGGCGTGGAGCACGTCGGGCCGCCACGTGCCAATCACACGCTCCATGGCCTCCGCAAAGAGTCCGATTTCGCGCCATTCGCGCAGGACAGGGGGGGCTTTCGCCGCGCCCGGCGAGCGATGGAAGGTCAGACCGTCGACGATCTCCATTGTCGGGCCGTCGCCAGCGTGGCGCAGCCCGGTGATCCCGCGAACCTCGATCCCGGCCGCCTGCTGCGCCTTCAGGATCGCGCGCGTGCGGAAGGTGTAGCCGCTTTGGAGCGGCAGCGAGTGATCGAGGACGTGGAGCACCCGGGTCATCGCGGTGCGTGGTGCCACGACAAGCTTAACGGCGCGTCAACCGCCCGCTGCTAGGCCCGCCTGGCGCGCCATATGGAAAGCAGCCTTTCGCTTGATCGACTATTTCGCCCTCGCCCTGGTCCACGCGCTGATCGCGCTCGCGCTGCTGCGGCTGGCGGCGCGCGACGCAACCGATCGCGATCCGGCGTTCGAGGAGCATGGCGACGGCGGGACGGACGCGGCCGATGCTTGACCTCGCGCTGTTCGGTTTCGTCATGGCGTTTTTCGCGATCGGTTTTCGCCGCCCCTACCTGTGGGTGCTCGCCTATCTCTACATCGACATTCTCGCACCGCAGAAGATCGGCTGGTCGATAACCTCCGCGCTGCCGATCTCGTTCATCGCCTTCTGCGCGGCCTTCGCGGGCTGGCTGCTGACGGACAGCAAGAAAGGCGCGAAGTTCGCCTTCCGCCAAGTGCTGTTGTGCCTGCTGCTGCTCTACTGTTTCTGGACCACGCAGACGGCCGATTTTCCGTTGATGGCGCAGGAGAAATGGGACTGGGTGTGGAAAGCGCTGGTGTTCGCGATCTTCCTCCCGCTCACGCTCACCACGCGGTTGCGGCTGGAGGGCGCGGCGCTGATCATGGTGCTGACGGTCGGCGCGATCATCATCAGCGCGGGAATGAAGACCGCGACCGGCGGGGGCGGCTACGCCTCGCTCTATTTCTTCGTCAACGACAACTCGGGGCTGTACGAAAGCTCGACGCTGGCCACGGTCTCGATCGCGATCATCCCGCTGATCGTGTGGTTCACGCGCCACGGCACCGTTTTCCCGCCCGACTGGCGGGTGAAGACCTTCGGCTACGCGCTGATCTTCGCCTGCCTGCTGATCCCGGTGGGGACGGAGGCACGCACGGGGCTGCTGTGCATCGCGGTGCTCGGCGTGGTCGCGCTGCGCGAGGTCAAGCGGCCGCTCCTGTTCATCGCCGCGGGCGGTGCGCTGGGGCTGATGGCGCTGCCATTCCTGCCGCAGAGCTACTACGAGCGGATGGCGACGATCGGCAGCCACGATCAGGACCAGTCGGCCTCGACCCGCGTCGCGGTTTGGCGCTGGACGCTCGACTATGCGTCGGAAAATCCGTTCGGCGGCGGGTTCGACGCCTATCGCGGCAACAGCTTCACCTACGATCTCCCGGTCGTGGCCGGAGAGGGCAACACCACCTCGGTCGAATACAAGGAGGTCGAGGACAAGGCGCGCGCCTATCACTCGGCGATCTTCGAGATGCTCGGCGAACAGGGCTGGCCGGGCCTCGGCCTGTGGCTTTGGATCCATGCGCTCGGGCTGTGGCAGATGGAGCGCATCAGGCGGCGCTGGCGCGCGCGGACCGGCGACGGCGAGCAATGGCAGGCGCCGCTCGCCAGCGCGCTGCAGGTCGCTCAGGTCATCTACCTCGTCGGCGCGGTGTTCCAGGGGATCGCCTACCAGCCTTTCGTGCTTATGCTGATCGGCTTGCAGATCGGGCTCGCGACCTATTGCGACCGGCTCGATTCGCGCGGTAGCGAGACGCGGCGGGCGCGGCGCCGGAGCCGCGCCGCGGCGGGTTCCGGCGATGCCGTAGCGGCAGGATCGCCCGCGTTGCGCTAGCCCCTTTCATGCGTCATGACTCGCCGCGAAATCCAATCGGAATCGCGGCACAGGAGAGGCGCATGACCCCGCAGGAGTTGGCAGCAAAGGTCGGCCAGGACATCGGCACCAGCGAATGGGTCGAGATGGGCCAGGACCGCATCAACATGTTCGCTGACGCCACCGGCGACCACCAGTTCATCCATATCGACGAGGAAAAGGCAAAGATGACGCCGTTCGGCGGCACCATCGCGCACGGCTTCCTGACGCTGTCGATGATCCCCTACCTTAGCGCCAATTCGGACCTCCCCAAGGTTGAGGGCGTGAAGATGGGCGTCAACTACGGGGGCAACAAGACGCGCTTCATCAGCCCGGTGAAGAGCGGAAAGCGCATCCGTGGCCACTGGAAGCTGATCGACCTGACCGAGAAGCGTCCCGGCCAGTGGCAGCAGACCCACGAGATCACCATCGAGATCGAAGGCGAGGACAAGCCCGCCCTGATCACCGAATGGATCATGCAGTTCTTCGTCTGATCCGAAACAACACCCCCAAGCAGGACATTTCCCATGCGTGACGCAGTCATCGTCTCCACCGCTCGCACCCCGCTCGCCAAGGCCGGTCGGGGAG
>CAMPGP010000137.1 GCA_946885545.1 uncultured Altererythrobacter sp. | reverse complement strand
TGATGACGGGCACGATCTCGTGGTCGTGCTCGATCGACTGGTAGACGTTGGCGAGCGTCTGCGCCTCCACGCCCTGCGCGGCGTCCACGACCAGCAGCGCGCCTTCGCACGCGGCGAGGCTGCGGCTGACCTCGTAGGCGAAGTCCACGTGGCCGGGCGTGTCCATGAGGTTGAGCTCGTAGGTCTCGCCATCCTTCGCGGTGTAGCTGAGCCGCACCGTCTGGGCCTTGATCGTGATCCCGCGCTCGCGCTCGATATCCATGTTGTCGAGCACCTGCTCGCTCATCTCGCGATCGGTCAGGCCCCCGCAAGCCTGGATCAGCCGATCGGCAAGCGTGGACTTGCCGTGGTCGATGTGGGCGATGATGGAGAAATTGCGGATTCTGGAAAGTTCGGTCATCACATTTCGCTAAGCTGGATTGCGGGCGCCGATGGGCGCTTTGCCCCGCCCTTAGCGACGGCGGGTGGAACTGTCAGCAGCGCAAATCGCGCGCGCGGGCCGCGTCAGCCGTTTGCCGCCCGCGCCGCGCCGCTCACGATCGAGCGGTGCTCGCTGGGGGAGAGGTTCGCCGAACCGTCGGGCTCGCACTCGAGCTGCTCGTCGAACTGGACGCCCATGCGATTGTCGATGCACCAGCGCGCGGTCGCGGCGACGATCTGGGTTTCGGCGAAGGCGATGCGGAAGCGCGTGCCCTCCGGCACGTTCCACAGCCCTTCGACGAGCGCGCCGGTGACCGAGACGTTGCGGATCGTGGCCGCATAGTGCTGGCCGTCGTTCTCGAGCACGACCTTGCGCAGCATGGTGCGGCGCGGCGCGCGTGCTGCGCGCGGGCCGATCGCGTCGATGCCGAGGCCCTTGCCCACGCAGTCGTCGGCCGAGACCGAGTTGAGCGGCTTGGAATAGATGTAGCCCTGGATATGCGTGCACCCGTGCGAACGGACGAGGTCGAGCTCGTCGAGCGTTTCCACGCCCTCGGCGGTCACGTCCATCCCGAGCGCCTGCGCCAGGCTGGTGATTGAGGCGATGATCGCGCCGTTGCGGCTGCCCGGCTGGGTCGCGCCGCGAACGAAGCTCTGGTCGATCTTGATCTTGTCGAACGGCGCTTTTTTCAGATAGCCGAGCGAGGAATAGCCGGTCCCGAAATCATCGAGCGCGAGGCGCACGCCGATCCGCTTCAACGCCGCGAACATCGCGTCGTTGTCGGCATCGTCGTTGAGGAAAACGCTTTCGGTAATCTCGAGTTCGAGCCGCGAGGGATCGATCCCGGCCTGCGCGATTGCGTTGGTGATGATGATCGGCAGCTGCGGGTTGGCGAACTGCAGCGGCGAGACGTTGACCGCGCAGCGCACCTCGTCCGGCCATTTGGCGAGCGCGTGGCAGGCGGTTCGGATCGCCCATTCGCCGATCGCCGCGATCAGCCCGGTATCCTCGGCGATGGGCACGAACTTGTCGGGCGAGAGCCAGCCGCGCTTCGGGTGGTTCCAGCGCAGCAATGCCTCGAACCCCGAAATGCGCTCGGTCGTGGTCCGCACGACGGGTTGGTAGAAGAGCTCGAGCCCGCCATGGGCAATCGCATCGCGCAGGTCCTGCTCGAGCGCACTGCGCTCTTCCGCCGCGGTGTGGAGCTCGTTCGAATAGAAGTGATAGCGCCCGCGCCCACCGTCCTTGGCGGCATAGAGCGAGAGATCGGCGTTGCGGATCAGCGATTCGCTGGAGACCCCGTCCTCCGGTGAGAGCGCGATGCCGATCGACGATCCGATGACCACCCGCTGCCCCTCGATCGAGTAGGGTTGCGAGAGCGCGTGGATGATCTCGCGCGCCAGGTGCGCGAGGTGTTCGCGATCCGCGTGGCCGGGCACGATCACCTCGAACTCGTCGCCCCCAAGGCGGCCCACGCGGCCTGCCTTTGCGACGGTCCGTTCCAGCCGCTGCGCCACCTGCCTGAGCAGCGCGTCGCCCGCGGGGTGGCCGAGCGTGTCGTTGACGTGCTTGAAGCGATCGAGATCGAGCAGCAGGATTGCGCATTCGCGCTCGCGCTCCTGCGGGCTCGAGAGGATCTTCTCGAGCGACTGCGACATCTGGAAGCGGTTGGCGAGGCCGGTCAGCGAATCGTACTGCGCCAGCCGCGTTGCATTCTCCTCGCTGCGCTTCTTCTCGGTCAGGTCCGTTCCCGAGCCGCGGAAGCCGCAGAAGTTGTGGAATCCGTCATAAACCGGGCGGCCGTTGATCGACCACCAGCGTTCCTCGTCGGGCACTGCGGCCTTGACCGCCAGTTCCTGGAACGAGGAGCGCGCCGAGAGGTGGAAGGTGAGCGTACGCTCGCCCTCCCGGTTCTCGTCGCCGAGGTCGAACAGGTGCGGGAAAGCCCGGCCGACCAGTTCGTCCTCGGAGCGCCCCAATGCTCTCGCGACCGAGCGCGAGAGGTAAGTGAGATTGCCCCGGCGATCGGTTTCCCAGAACCAGCCCTGGCCGGTTTCCTCGTAGTCGTTGAGAATGCTCTGGGCGCGGTCGCGGATGCGGGTCTGCGCCTCGTCCTCTTCCGCTTTCGCGCGTTCGAACTGCGCCTGGTAGGACGCGACGAGCGCTCCGGCGATCGCCGCGGTGACGAGGCCCGAATAGGCGTATAGCGATCCGTCGACGACCGCCACAGGCGTCCAGCAGCCCAGCTTGCTGACGAAGATCAGCCCCACGCGTCCGCTGAGCAGCGCGGCGAAGAGGATGTTGATCGTGACCAGCACGGCGATGCCGATGCGCCAGTCGAGCGCGCCCGCGTACATCCAGTCCGCGAAGCCAAGCCCGAAGAAAGCCGACGACAGCAGGACAAGCCCGGTCCCGACCGCGGTGCTGACCTGCGGGCTCCGGTCGCGCTGTGCGCCCCATGCGTTGGCCGGCTTGCCGGCAGCGGCGAAGCCCACCGCCGCAATGGCGCTGACGATCGCGAGGACCGGAGGTATCGACAATGTGAACACGCCCGAGAGGACGAACGCGGCCGCGATCGCCGCGGCCATCCAGAAGAACGTGGGAGGAACTATCTCGGGTCGGCTGGCGACGACGGAGACTTTGGCGCGCTTGATTTCGCGGCGGTCGGAATCGGTCCGGCGATCATTCGGAACGCTCGGCTCGGACCCCGCGGGGACTGCATGCACGGATGCAGGAAGCCCTTGCGTGGGCGAGCGCATCCGCAAGGTCTCATCCAGACCAGATTCCGATTTCGCTGGCACTCCGCCCATAGCTTTCGCAAATGCCTGATCGCGATTGAAAAACGGTTAATGACAAGGCCTTGCGAATACGCGCGAATTCCGCCTTCGTACGGCTCCTTGCCAAGGGGATTCAGGCCGGGCATGACGCGTTAACGAACAGGCTGCCACGGAGGACTTGATGGCAGGGGGGAGAAATCTCGAAAACGAGGCGGCCCAGTCGACCACGGCGCTCGGCCCGCTGATCGGGCTGGCGCGCGAGGATTTCGTCGGTGCCATCGCGCTGCTCCTGCGTGAAACCGCCTCCGATCCGCAGCGCACGATGAAGCACGCGCAGGCGATGGGCGAGGACATGGTGAAGATCATGGCGGGCAAGTCCGAGCTCGCCCCCGATCCCCGCGACAAGCGCTTCATGGACCCGGCCTGGCAGTACAACCCGTTCTTCCGCGCAGGGGCGCAATACTATCTCGCGGTGCAGAAGGGCATGCGCAGCTGGCTGGCCGAGCTCGAACTGGACGAGATCGAGCGCGACCGGGCCAATTTCATCTCCAACATCATCATCGACGGCCTCTCGCCGACCAACACGCTGGCGGGCAACCCGACCGCGCAGAAGCGGCTGATCGACAGCGGCGGCCTGAGCCTCGTGAAGGGGCTGAAGAACGCCTATCAGGACATGGTCCACAACAAGGGCATGGTCAGCCAGGTCGACAAGCGACCGTTCAAGCTGGGCGAGAACGTCGCGACCAGCAAGGGCTCGGTCGTGATGCGGACCGAGATGTTCGAGCTGATCCACTACGCGCCGACTGCAGAGAAGGTTTTCGCGGTCCCGCAACTGACCATCCCGCCGCAAATAAACAAGATGTACATCAACGATTTGTCGCCCGACAAATCGGTGGTGAAGTACCAGCTCGACAACGGCATCCAGACCTTCGTGATCTCGTGGCGCAACCCGGCGAAGGACCAGGGGCACTGGGGGATGGACGAATACATCGCCTCGTGCCGCGAAGCGCTTGACGCGGTGGCGGCGATCACCGGCTCGGACACGGTCAACGTCTCGGCCGGATGCTCGGGCGGGCAGACCGCGGCGGTGCTGGCGAGCGCGCTGGCGGCAGACGGGAGCGAGTTGCTCGGCGCGCTCACGCTGATGGTCTGCGTGCTCCATCCCAAGCAGAACGACATCGAAGCCGGCTCGCTGATGACCGAGAACGGCATGCAGCTCGCCAAGCGGCGCGCAGCGAAGAAGGGTGTGATCGCGGGCGACGATCTGGCGCGCGGCTTCGCGTGGCTGCGGCCCAACGACCTGATCTGGAACTACGTCATCAACAACTACCTGCTCGGCGAGGACCCACCGGCGTTCGATGTCCTGTTCTGGAATGCCGACGCGACCAACCTCTCGGCCAGCCTGATGGGCGATTTCCTCCACTTGTTCGAAACGCTCGCCTTCACGAGGCGGGGCGAAGTCGAGATGGCGGGCCACGCGATCGACCTGTCGAAGATCGACGCGCCGCTGTTCATCCTCGGCGGAGTGACCGACCATATCACTCCGTGGAAGGCGACCTATCGCTCCACGCAATTGTTCGGATCGGGCGACGTGACTTACGTGCTCAGCCACTCGGGCCACATGCAGGCGATCCTCAATCCGCCGGGCAATCCGAAGGCGAAATACTACATGCAGAAGGATGCGAAGGCCGCCCTGCCCCCGACCGCCGACAAATGGCTCAAGGGAACGGAGGAGGTCGCTGGCAGTTGGTGGCCGTTCTGGATGGAGTGGCTGCAGGCCCGCTCGGGTGCCAAGAAGGCGGCGCCGAAATCGGTGGGCAACCGCAAGTTCAAGCCGCTCGATCCCGCGCCGGGGCTCTACGTCGCCGAACAACGCTAGAAGGATGCGCATTTGACCGACCCGATGAAAACCGCCGAAGTGTCGCTGGAGACGGTCGGCGGGCGCACCCTGCGGGTCGCACGCTGGCGGCTCGACATGGAAAGCGAGCACCTGCCGGTGCTGTTCTTCAACGGCATCGGAGCCAATATCGAGGCGGTCGCGCCGCTTGCCGAAGCGCTCGACGATCGCGGCTTCGTGATGTTCGACATGCCCGGCGTTGGCGGTTCGCCCGATCCGCTGGTGCCCTACAACACCGCGACGATGGCCTGGACCACCACGCTCCTGCTCGACCGGCTGAAGCTCGAGCAGGTCGACGTCATGGGGGTGAGCTGGGGCGGCGCGATGGCGCAGCACTTCGCGCTCCAGCATCCGAAGCGCACGCGGCGGCTGGTGCTCTGTGCCACCAGCGCGGGCATGATCATGGTGCCCGGCAACGTCGGTGCGCTGTCCAAGATGGCGAACCCGCGCCGCTACGTCGACGCCGCCTTCATGGAAAAGCACTTCCGCACGCTCTACGGCGGCGCACTGGGCGAGGCGTCGGGCGGCCATATCGCGCGACTCAAGCCGCCGAGCCGCCGCGGCTATCTCTACCAGCTGCTCGCCATGCTCGGCTGGACCAGCGCGCCCGCGCTGCCATTCATGAAGAAGCCGACACTGATCCTGATGGGCGACGACGACCAGATCGTACCGCTTGCCAACGGCAAGATCCTCGACACGCTGATCCCGAACAGCGAGCTGCACGTGCTCGAAGGCGGCGGCCACCTGTTCCTGCTCAGCCACGCGGACCAGAGCGTGTCCGCGATCCGCGCCTTCCTCGATGCGCCCGAAGCGGAGGAGATGGCGCAAGCCGCGTGATGCGCCACATTGCGATCATCGGCTCGGGCCCGGCGGGCTACTACACCGCCGAAGCGGCGCATAAGCACTGGGGCGACGACGTGCGGGTGGACATCTTCGACACGCTGCCGGTGCCCTACGGCCTGATCCGCACCGGCGTCGCGCCCGATCACCAGT
>CAMPGP010000136.1 GCA_946885545.1 uncultured Altererythrobacter sp. | reverse complement strand
CTGGCGATGGCTTCCAGCTTGCGGATACGTTCCTTGAGGTCGGCGATCTCGATCCGTGCCGCGCCGAGCGGGGCGCCGCCTTCGATCTCGCGCGTGGGGCCGCCGACGCGATCCAGCTCGCGCTCCTTGAGGCTCAGCCAGCCCTGCCAGCCGCGCAGGGCGACCAGCGCCACGATACCGATGGCGACGAGCGCTGCGGTGGCGAGGATGATCGGTTCGCTCATGGGCATTGCTCCTTTCCTCGTGTCCTTTTCGGTTCGGCCCGCGCTACCTGTCGCGCAGCCGTTCGATTTCGTCGGCGATCGCCTTGGCCTCGCGACCGTCGACGGTGATCTGTTCGAGCACCTTTATCCGCTCGCGCAGTTCGTCGATCTCGCGCCGCGCCTCGGGGTCCGGGGGCGATGCCGGGATTGCGTTCCCCTTGTCGTCACCATGCCGATCCGAGCGGCGATGATCGCGGCGCGAGGTGACGATCTGGACGAAGGCCCAGATGGCGACGATGACGACGGCGGCGGTCCAGAAACTCATTGCGCGCGCTCCTTGCCGGTGCGGTCGTCCAGCTCGTGCAGGTCGCGCAACTGCTCGATCTGCGCGGCGAGGTCGGGGCTGCGGTCGGTCGCGATGCGTTCGAGCACTCGGACGCGCACTTCGAGCCGGGCGACCTCTGTATCGGACTTATGTGCAGTGCCGGCCTCGGCCAGCCGCACCTCCAGCTCCAGTTTCTTCTGGCGATGCTTCATCCTGCCTTCGTAGGCACTGAGCCAGATCCCCGCGAAGACGATCAGCAGGACGGCCAGGGCGCAGAAGGCGATGGCTTCCGGGAAGTTCATTGCACCTTGTCCTTCTCGCTGTGCAGCCGGCCGATTTCGTGGGTGAGCTGGTAGCCGCTGTCGGTCACGATCCGTTCGACGTTGGCGAGCCGGTCCTTCATCGAGCCGAGTTCGGCCCGAAGCTGGGCGTTTTCCTGGGTCAGCAGGCTGACGCGCTCGGCGGTGGCTTTGTCGTTCGAAGGCTTGAGCGACTGGCCCCACATCCCTTCGAGCGGGTAGCCGTTCTTGATCTTCATCCGCGTGGTGTGGAGCGAAGCGAGAATGCCGCCCGCGCCGAGCAGGAACGCAGCGAGGATGATCCAACCGAGGTAGGGCAGAAAGGCGTCGAACTCCATCAGATGCGCTCCTTGCGTGGCATGTCGAGCGGTACGCCGCTGTCCTCGCGCTGCGGCGTGTCGCGCAGCGCCTCGATCTCCTCTCGCAGCGAATAGCCGCGGTCGGTGACGATTTTCTCGAGCACGACCATGCGGTCCTGCATCGTGTCGAGCTTGTCGTGCAGCGCGCGGTTCTCCTCGCGCAGGCGCTTGGTCTCGGCACTGTCGGTGGGCTCGGTCATCCCGCCCCACTCGTTCTCGAGCGAGTAGCCGTGCCTGGCGCGGATCCAGTTGTTGATCAGCCAGCCGCCGGTGCTGACGGCGATGATCGCGATGACGAAGGACGCGTCGCCGAAGTCCATCACACGCGCTCCCGACGTTCGGCGGCGAGCGGCACGCCGTAATCGGTGTCCTCGACCCGGCGCTGGTCGCGCAGGGCCTCGATCTGGGTGGCCACATCGTAGCCGCGATCGGTGACGATGCGCTCGAGCACGCGGACGCGATCTTCCAGTTCCTTGACGTGGCTGGAGTACTGCGCGGCCTTTTCAGCGGTCGCTTCGGCCGTCGTCTTGACGTTCATCTCGGCGATCTTCTGCTGGTGCCTCGTCCAGATGGCGAGCATCGGCAGGCCGAAGACCATCAGGATCGCGACGATCGGTATCAACTCTCCCATTGTCTCTCTCCCCTTTCGTCCGGTTCTAGCGCAGCCGCTCGATTTCAGCGGTCAGGCGCGGATTGGACGAGACGTAGTAGGTTTCGACATCGGCCAGGCGGCGATCGATGTCGCGCATGCGGGCGCGGATCTCGCGGGCGGTGCGCTTCGGGCTCTGCCGCACGCGCTGCCAATACGTCTGCTCTTCCTTGTCGACGTAGAGGTGCGGCGGCTTCTTGTTCAACAGGATGCCGGCGATGAAGTAGAACGGGATCGTCATTCCGCCGCTGACGAACGTCAGTCCGAGAAAGCCGAGACGGACCCAGAAGGCGTTGACGCCGGTGTAGTCCGCGATCCCCGAGCAGACCCCCATGAGCTTGGCGTTCTGCTTGTCGCGATAAAGCGTGGTGCGCGGCGTGTTCACTGGTGGGTTCCCTTCTTGTCGGCGAGCAGGCGGTCGAGCTCGCGCAGCTTTTCGTTGTCGATCTCGCGGTCGTGAACCAGGCGGGCGGGTCGGAAATCGGGGTTGTCGGAGGCGACCAGGCGCTCGACCGTGTCCATTCGCTCGTCGAGCCGCTTGGCGAGGCTGTAGAGTTCCTCGAGCAGCGCCTCGTCGTCGCTGGTGATCGTGGCGGAGGTTTTCCACCGGGTGACGTAGTGGAGGATGATCCACGGAAGCGCGATGAAGATCGCGACGATTGCCAGTACTTCTTCCATGCGATCAGTCCTCCTTGTTCGCGTCGTTCTTGCCGAGCGCGCGCTTCATGGCTTCGAGTTCCTCGTCGACCTTGTCCGAGCCTTCGAGCGCGGCGATCTCGTCCGAGAGCGAGAGCTGGCCGCTGCCGTCGGACAGCGAGAGCGCGTCGGCGCGCCCTTCGGCATAGTCGACCCGGCGTTCGAGCTGGTCGAAGCGCGACAGCGCCTCGTCGGTCCGCTCGGTGCTCATCAGCGTGCGCAGCTTGACGCGGTTCTCGGCGCTTTCGAGACGCGCGGCGATCGCGGTCTGGCGGCTGCGGGCTTCGCGCAGGCGGTGCTGGAGCTTGGCGATGTCCTGCTCGTAGGCGCGCAGCGCATCGTCGAGCACGGCGATCTCGGTCTTGAGCTGTTCGCCCATGTCGGCCGCCTTCTTCTTCTCGACCAGCGCAGCGCGGGCGAGGTCCTCGCGGTCCTTGCTGAGCGCGAGCTGGGCCTTCTCGCCCCAGTCGGCCTGGAGCCGCTCGAGCTTGATCGTGTGGCGGTGCATTTCCTTCTGGTCGGCGATCGTGCGCGCCGCGCTCGCGCGGACCTCGACCAGCGTCTCCTCCATTTCGAGGATGATCATGCGGATCATCTTCGAGGGGTCGTCGGCCTTGTCGAGCATGTCGTTGAAGTTGGCGGCGATGATGTCGCGCGTGCGGCTGAAAATGCCCATCAGGGGTGCTCCGTTGAAATTGAATTCGCTCGACCATCCGCCGCCTGCGCGTGCGTGCGACCGGCCTTGCGTGGGGGTCGGGCTGGTCCGCAGCCGCTCGACTTCCTCGTCGAGCCGCGAGAGGCGGCTATGGGCCGAAGCGCGGCGGGACTGGGGGGGGGCGCGCTCCGGCCCGAGGGGATCGATGTCGGTGGGCTTGGTCACGCGAGTTCGACCTGCTCGCAGCCGATCGTCGCGGCCATTGCCGGGGTCGCCTGCATCTGGCCGCTGAGCGCAACGAACAGGGCCATCGCAGCGACGCTGGCGATGGAGGCCTGCCCCAGCTTGCTCTGGAAAAAGCGGCGATCGTACATGGTGTGGTCCCTTCCGAACTTGGTTACGTTCACCATTCAGCAAGGGGTGTGCCAAGTTCGGAAATATACTGAAAAACAAGGATTTGCAAAAATCTCCCAATGGCTCGATTGGTTTTGATTGCCAACTATCGGTGTAATTCACTATAAATCGGGGCATGGAGCGGGATAGCCAGTTCATCGGCCAGTCGGGTGCCTTTCTCGATGCGGTCGAGCGTGCCAGCCGCGCCGCGCCGATGCGGCGCCCGGTCCTCGTGATCGGCGAGCGCGGGACGGGCAAGGAACTCATCGCCGAGCGCCTCCATCGCCTGTCGACCCGGTGGGACGAGCCGCTCGTGACCATGAACTGCGCCGCGCTGCCCGAAACGCTGATCGAGGCGGAACTGTTCGGCCACGAGGCCGGGGCTTTCACCGGTGCTACCAGAGTGCGCGCCGGGCGGTTCGAGGAAGCCGACAAAGGAACGCTTTTTCTCGACGAACTGGGCACTCTGTCGATGGCGGCGCAGGAACGGCTTCTGCGCGCGGTCGAATACGGCGAGGTCACACGGATCGGATCGAGCCGCCCGATCCGGGTCGACGTGCGGATCGTGGCCGCGACCAACGAGGACCTGCCCGCGCTGGCCGAACGCGGCGAGTTCCGTGCCGATCTGCTCGACCGGTTGAGCTTCGAGGTCATCACCCTGCCGCCGCTGCGCGTGCGCGATGGGGACGTGGAGGTGCTCGCCGAATATTTCGGGCGGCGCATGGCGGCGGAGCTGCACTGGGAGGGCTGGCCGGGCTTCGCCGACCACGTCCAGCGCCAGCTGGAAGACTATCCCTGGCCCGGCAACGTGCGCGAATTGCGCAACGTGATCGAGCGCGCTGTCTATCGCTGGGACAGCTGGAACGAGCCGATCGGCCACGTCCAGTTCGACCCGTTCGACAGCCCGTGGAAGCCCTTCGAACCCGCCACGCGCCGCGCCGAGCGGGGAGGGCAGCCCACCACTGCTGCAGCAGCGGACTCCACCGCAGCGCAGGATTTCGATTCGATCGAGGACCTGCGCGCCGAAGTCGACGCGCATGAGCGCCGCATCGTCGAACACGCGCTGGGAAAGAACCGCTGGAACCAGCGCCAGACCGCCAAGGCGCTCGGCCTCAGCTACGACCAGCTGCGCCACTGCATCAAGAAGCACGGGCTGTTGCAAGAGGGCGATTGAGGCTTGCCAATCGCGGGTGCGCGGCCTATCTGGCCCTCAATCCCGACATTGTCGCGACACTGGAGGGGCTGGCGCCGCGAGGGGCCGGCCACAAGGCTCATGCCGGAAGCCCGTCGTCGCATATGTCTGCAAACTGGAGACCGAATGGCCGATCTGGCGCGCCTGAACGAGATCATCGAGCCCGAAGCGCAAGCGCTCGGTTTCGAGCTCGTGCGCGTCAAGATGATGCCGTCCGAGGCCGGGGACGGCACGCAGGCGCTGCAGATCATGGCCGAGGACCCGGCGACCGGGCAGTTGATCATCGACCAGTGCGCCGCGCTTTCGCGCCGGGTGTCGGACAGGATCGACGCGCTCGAGGAAGCGGGCGAGGTGCTGATCGAAGGCGCCTATCACCTCGAGGTGTCGAGCCCCGGGATCGACCGCCCCCTGACCCGGGCGAAGGATTTCGCCCAGTGGGCCGGGCACGAGGCCAAGATCGCGCTCGACAAGTCCGCTCCGGGCCAGCGCAACCTGCGCGGCGAGCTGGTTGGCATCTCAGGCGACACGGTCACGATCGTGGACCGCAAGGCAGGCACCGTTGCGGTGCCGCGAGAACATATCCATGCGGCCAGCCTCGTCCTCACCGACGCGCTGATCGCCGCGACCAGACCGCTCGACACCGCGGGTGCCGACGAAATCGAAGAAGTCACAGAAGAGAAGGCTGACGACTGATGGCCAGTGCAATTTCCGCCAACAAGGCCGAGCTGCTCGCGATCGCGAACTCGGTCGCTTCGGAAAAGATGATCGACAAGGCGATCGTCATCGAAGCGATGGAAGAAGCGATCCAGAAGAGCGCGCGCAACCGCTATGGCGCGGAGAACGACATTCGCGCCAAGCTCGATCCCGTCACTGGCGACCTGCGCCTGTGGCGTGTCGTCGAGGTGGTCGAAGAGGTCGAGGACTACTTCAAGCAGGTCGATCTCGAAGCCGCGAAGAAGCTCGACAAGGAAGCCAAGCTGGGCGACTTCATCGTCGATCCGCTGCCGCCGGTCGATCTCGGCCGGATCGACGCGCAGAGCGCCAAGCAGGTGATCTTCCAGAAGGTCCGCGATGCCGAGCGCGAGCGTCAGTACGAGGAATTCAAGGACCGCGCGAACGAAGTCATCACCGGCGTCATCAAGTCGGTCGAATTCGGTCACGTGATCGTCAACCTTGGCCGGGCCGAAGGCGTCATCCGCCGCGACCAGCAGATCCCCCGCGAGGCCGCCCGCGTCGGCGAGCGCGTCCGGGCGCTGATCACCAAGGTGGAGCGCAACAACCGCGGCCCGCAGATCTTCCTCAGCCGCGCGCATCCCGAATTCATGAAGAAGCTGTTCGCGCAGGAAGTGCCCGAGATCTACGACAACATCATCG
>CAMPGP010000135.1 GCA_946885545.1 uncultured Altererythrobacter sp. | reverse complement strand
GCCGCCCCTGCGGGTTCATATAGGTCCAGAGCGTCTGCGTGTCGCCGTCATACATCACGTCGAGTTCGCGCAGCTGGAACAGGCCTTCGGGAATTGCGGCATGCCGCCGGCTCTCCGCGACGAGGGCCTCGTCGCCATCGCCAAGCGGAATGGCGCTCGGGTCCGAAGCTGCGTCAACTCCGCCCCTGTCCAACCCTGCAGTCAACCGATCCATCTGGATCCCCCCGCTCGTTAGGCGGCATCACTCCCCGAACGACGGCAAGGGTAGTGGAAGCGAGTCTTATGGCAAACAAATAATTAACGGGCGCTGCGGGCTCCGCGTCCCGATGTGGGGCATCCTCGGCCGGGCGGCCCTCAACTCGTGATGCCCAATCGATCCAGCGATCTGTCGAGCATGATGAGTTGCCACAGCAGCCGGGAATTGTCGGCACGCCCGGCGATGTGCGCCTCGGCCATACGGCCGAGCCGTGCTTCGTCGAACCACCCGGTGCGGGCGAGGCGGGCCCCGCCCGCGATCGCCCGCGCTTCGCCCGCCAGCGGCCCGCGAAGCCATTGCGCGATCGGGGTGACGAAGCCCTGCTTGGGGCGAAACAGTACGTCTTCGGGCAAATACCGGCGCATCGTCTGCTTGAGCAGCCACTTGCCTTGCCGCCCCCTGATCCGCTCGCGGTGCGGGAGCCGGGCGGCGAACTCGATCAGCCGGTGATCGAGCAGCGGTTCGCGCGCTTCGAGGCTGACATCCATGCTCGTGCGGTCGACCTTGGTCAGGATATCGCCGGGGAGCCAGAACTTGAGATCGGCATATTGCGCCCGGTCGAGCCCGCTGCGGGCTGGCGCCTCGCGCATCGTTTTCGCGAAAGCATCCTCGGCTCGGTACCCGTCGATCTCGCGCCGGAAGCGGTCGGTGTAGAGCATGGCTCGCAGTTCCGGAGGCGTGACCCCAACTGCGCGCGCATAGCCCTCTGCGCCGTCTTCTGCGAGCGAGAGGAACGTCGATTTGGCGCGCAGCGGACGCGGTGCCCAGTCGGCCTTGGGCCAGATCGCGCCGAGGCCGCCGAAGACGGACCGGCGCAGCGCTGCGGGCAACACGGCACGCGCCTGTTCCTCGCGCGCATGGAAAACATGTCGGCGGTATCCGGCGAAGGCTTCGTCCGCCCCGTCGCCGGATAGCGCGACGGTCACGTTTTCGCGCGCGAGCTGGCACACGCGCCAGGTCGGCAGTGCGGAAGCGTCGGCGAAAGGTTCGTCGAACATCTGCGCGATCCGGTCGACCGCGGAAAAGTCGTCGGGATCGACGGTCCGCGCATGGTGATCGGTCGCGAACAGCCGGGCGACCCGCTCGGCATGGGCGCTTTCGTCGAGGTCGGGGACGTCGAACCCGATAGAGCAGGTCCTCACCGGATCGCGGCTCGTCTCCGCCATCAGCGCGACGACCGACGAAGAGTCGACGCCTCCCGAAAGGAAAGCGCCGAGCGGCACGTCGGCCACCATCCGGGAATGCACCGCCTCGCGCAGATGGTGCAGCAGTTCCGCCGAAAGGTCGGCGCTGGACCCGCTGCGGCGCCGGGAGAAATCGACATCCCACCACTGCACCGCCGGCGGCGGCGCGGCCTCGTGACGCAGGAGCCGATAATGCCCAGCGGCGAGCTTCTCGACCCCCTTGAGAAACGAGCGATGATCGGGGACGTAGCCCCAGGCGAGATAATCCTCGATCGCCAGAGGATCGGCCTCCCGCCGCAGCAGCGGGTGGGCCAGCAGGCCCTTCAATTCGGAAGCGAAGGCGAGACTGCCGTCGCTCAGGTAGGCCGTGAACAGCGGCTTCACACCGAGCCGGTCGCGCGCGAGGAACAGCACCTTTCGCTGGGCATCGTAGAGCGCGAAGGCGAACATGCCGTGGAGCCGCTGCAGGCACTCGACCCCCCAGCGCTGCCACGCCGCGAGGATCACCTCGGTGTCGCCATCGGTCCTGAATTGCGCGCCCCCGACCTCGAGTTCGCGGCGCAGTTCCTTGAAGTTGTAGATCTCGCCGTTGAACACGATCGTCGCGCGGCCGTCGGCCGAATGCATCGGCTGCGGCGATCCGGCAATGTCGATGATCGAGAGCCTGCGATGGCCGAGGCCGACGCCGGGCCCGGTCCACACGCCCGAGCCATCGGGCCCGCGATGCGCAAGCGCATCTGCCATGCGCGCCACACGCTCGGGATCGACCGGCTTGGGAGTGCCGCAGTGAAAGATCCCGGCAATGCCGCACATAACAGCGTGCTACCGCAGCCCTGCGATGCGGTCCATCCATTCGCCGCGATCGCCGATTGCAGTGGCGAATTCGTCCACGATTTCCGCGCCCTCGGCAGCCGGGCGTTCCTCCACCGAGAGGATCAGCGTCGCAGTCGGGCGTCGGCGGAGCAGCAGCCGGTCGCGCATCGTCGCCAGCTTCAGCCTTGCCGCGCTGCCGGTGGTCAGGTCGCCCGTGCGGTAGCTGGTCTGCGCCACGCGGACGAGCTGGCCGTGCGCGAGTAGCACGTCGCCCGCCGCCTCGGCCGAGCCCGGCCCCGGTTCGACCCAGCGCCACGCGGTCTCGGGCACCAGCGCACCTTCACCATAGGCGGAGGCATCGCGCGCATCGTCCTGCGCCGGATAGAGCGCGTAGAAGACGGCCACCGCCTCGCCATCCGCATTGCGGTAGCGGCCGATCACGCGATGCACTGCGCCGCTCGCCCGCGGCTGCCATGCGACGGCAGGTTCGTAGGGCACCTGCTGCCATCCCGACACTTTGGGCAGCGCGATCTGCGCCGGCAGGCGCGCTTCCGCACGCGCGGCGAACGTCGCCCACAGGCCGAACGCGACCGCGAGCGCGAGGCCACCCGCGAGCACGGTCGAACCACCGGCCACCGCGCGCTCGAGACGGTTCAGCAGCGGCGAGCGGCGCAGCGCTTCGGCATCGATCCCGCTCTCTTCCGGCTCTCGGTCGAACCAGCGCCACGACACCGCGAGCAGCACGAGGACGACGAGCGCGAAGAAGATCCACCCGTAGAAGATGTGATCGAACCCGGCGGCGAACTCGATCCCCTGCGATTGCGCAATGTAGATCGTGCCCCAGGCGCGCACGCCATTGGCGAGGATCGGCAGCGCGAGCGCGAAGGCGAGGAACGCCACGCGCCGGGTCCAGCTGGTGAAACAGGTCTGCGCGATCAGCACGCCGAGCGCGAGCATGGCGACGAGGAACTGTACGCCCGAGCATGCCTCCGCCACCTCGAACAGCCCCGCCGGGGTGTCGATGAACACGCCCTCGATCTGCGCCGGAACGCCGCTGGCATGGGTGAGCCAGATGACGATGTCGGCGGTCACCATCTGTAGCGCGGGCACCAACTCGTAGCCGAAGGGCACGAGGAACAGCATGTAGGCGAGCGGAAACAGCAGCGCGGCGCACGCACGCGGGCCGAGTAGCGCCATCGCCGAGGCTTGCAGCGCCAGCACCGCGCCGAGCTGGCTCGCGCTGTTGAAGCCAGCCAGCGTGCCCAGCAGCCACAGGAACAGCGCCCCGGCCAACACCGCCAGCCCCGGCCACCATGCTCCCGGAACCAGCGCGGCGAGCTCGCGGCGGCGGTTCCACGCCAGCCAGCCGACGATCGGCGGCACGAACAGCACGTGGTTGTAGGTCGAGACGTTCCACCACTTGTCGGCCATGGTCAGCCAGTCGCGCGCGGTCAGCAGCGCGAGCGCGAGCCAGGCCAGCGCAAGCCGCGCCAGCGGTCCGCGCCAAGCGGCGGGGATTTGCGCGAACAGGCTTTCGCGCGCCAGCGGCAGGCTCGCCTCAGGCGGCATCGCGGCGGCTCTTCTCGCGCGGGTCGATCAGCCCGGCCAGCGGCGTGAGCATCGCGTCCCAACCCTGTTGCTCGACGACGTAGCGCCGCGCAGCCGCGCCCATCGCCAGTGCGGCGGGCCCATCAGCGAGCAGCGCCAGCGCCCGCTCCACCAGCGCATCGTCGTCCGCCCCGATCGCGAAGTGCTCGCCGTCTCGCGCATCGATCCCCGTCGCGGCCTCGGGCGAGAGCACGACGGGCCGCGCCATCGCCATCGCTTCCAGCACCTTGTTCTGAATGCCCCGCGCAATATCGAGCGGCGCGAAGACGAGGTCGGCGGCGGCGAGGAACGGGCGCACGTCGGGCACCTCGCCCCACACGCGCACCCCGCTGTGCCCGTCGAGACGGCGCAACTGCAACGCGGGCGCACGGCCGACGACGTGGAACGTCGCTTGCGGATGGCAGCGCCTGATCGCGGGCAGCAGCTGCTCCGCCGTCCGCAGCACCGCGGAGACATTGGGCGCGTAATCCATCTGGCCGGTGAACACGATATGTGGGCCAGCTTCGCCAACCAGTGCAGGGTGCGGGGCGATTGCTTGTGGATCGTAGCTGACCGTGTCGATCCCGTTGCGCAGTGCTCGCACATCGGTGTCGTTAGGATCGCGCAGCCGCGAGCGGAACAGCGCGGCCTCGGCCTCGCTGACCAGCAGCGTCGCATCGGCGCGATGCGCCAGTCGCTCTTCCTCGGCCGCGAGCAGGCGCGCCTCGCGCCGGTCGATCCACCCGCGAGCACCGCCCTTCGCACCATAGGCCTCGAACTTGGCCGAATCGACGTCGCACAAGTCGACGATCACGCGACCCGCGAAATCGTCCGGAATGTATTGGCCCATCTGGCCGGAGAACACGAACACAGTGCCGATCCGCCGCTCGCCGAGCGTGTTCGCGACCCAGCGGCGCAGGCCCGGATGGTCGAAGGCGACAAGGCTCACCGGCAATCCGCGCGCCAGCGCCTCGATCCCCGCAACCGGCAGCGCCTTGCTGCGCCGCGCGAGAAAGTAGCTCGCCCCCAGTGCCGCGAGTTCGCGATCCTGCGCTAGGTCGCCGTCGGTCTCGCCGAGGCAGCCGACGTGAACCGGCGCGATCTTCGCCAGTGCCTTGAGCAGATGGTGCGAGCGGATCTTGTCACCCCGGTCAGGCGGGAACGGCGCGCGGTGCGCGAGGAACAGGATGTCGCCCGCCATCAGCCCAGCCCGCGTGCGATGGCGGGCCCCAGGCGATTGGCGACTGCGAGCGGCAGCCGCTTCCACAGCGCGATGCGCGCCGAATAGGCTTCGCTGTTGGGATCGACATCGCGTTTCACCGCGCCCGGCGCGGTCCAGCTCGCATAAGCCAGCGGCTGCAGCTCGAAACCCCAGTTCTTCTTGTAGGCCGCGGGCCCGCTGCCCGCTTTCGAACGCCCGAAATCGAACCTCGTGCAGCCGCGCCGCCGGGCGTGGAGCATCAGTTCGAAATACATCCGCTCGTTGGCGCGCAGGGCGCGCGCGGCGAAGTTTCCCCCGCCCCAATAGGGCAGCACCGCCCCGTCGTGATAGAACGAAAGCACGCTCGCGAACGGCTCGCCGCGATGCATGACGGTCAGGATATCGCCCTCGAGCGCGTCGAGCGCGGCGTCGAACAGGCTGCGCGGAAACACTGGCGTGCCCAGGTTGCGCACGTTTTCGGCATAGACCGCATAATGCATCGCCCGATCCGCTTCCCCGCGCCCGGTGCGGACTTCGAGTTCGCCGTCGAGGCTCTTGCGCACTTCGGCGCGCTGTTTGCGCGGCACCGCGAGCAGCTGCGTCTCGTCGTCCGCCGCCAGATCGGCGACGAAGCCCAGATGCGCGTCGTCGCGCACGTCCCACCCCTGCGGCAAGGCTCCGCCGCGCAGTTCCACCGTCGGGCACGAGAGGCGCACGGCGCACTCTTCTGCCGCCCGCGCCAGCGCGGCTCGCGCGCGTTCGTCCTCCGCAAGAATTCCGCCGCCGACCGCGAACCCGCTCGATACCAGCGCGCGGCCGAAGATCGGCGAATGCACCTCGCTCAGCGGCAACCAGCCGACCAATCCGCCATGCCGCTCCGCGACCAGCCCGAGCGCGCGCTGGCCCGTGCCCCGCTCGACCGCGGCCAGCCAGGCCGGGCGGTGGAACAGCGTGCCGCCGTGCTCTGCGACGAAGCCTTCGATCCGCGCCACCTCGCCCGGATCGCGCAAGCAGGCCAGCGAGACCGCCGGCGCGGCCGGGGCGAAGGGCGCGTTCATGCCGCCAGCGGCACCGCCCGCGCCGCTTCGCGATGCGCGATCAGGTCCATCCGGCC
>CAMPGP010000134.1 GCA_946885545.1 uncultured Altererythrobacter sp. | reverse complement strand
GCGATCGCCTCCGCCGTAGTTGTTGTCCCCGAAATTGCCGGGCGATCCACCGAAGGGATCGAACCCCTCTTCCCCGAAACCATCGCGCTTGTCGCGTCCGCGACCCCGGCGGCCTCTATCGTAACCCATAAACCAAAACGTACCTTCGCTCCGCCCCAATCTGTCATGCCTCGCGGGTGGGCGGGCCCCGTCGAGGTCATGTGGTGTTGCCGATCCCGCTCTCCAGCCGGATTCCCACCTGCCAAACGCCGACCATAGCGCAGAAAGCCGGTCTGCGCGAACGATTTAACGGCATGACCCACGATGGCGCAAGAATGTGACATTTTCGCATTGCGGGCCGCTTGCCTGAAGCATCGGGTTGCGGCATCAGCCGCGCATGGACATCGTCGCGCTTCTTTCCGACCCGGCCGCCTGGGCCGCCCTGCTCACCCTGATCGCGCTCGAGGTCGTGCTCGGCGTCGACAACCTGATCTTCATCGCGATCCTTTCGAACAAGCTCCCCGAGCATCAGCAGCAGCGCGCGCGGCGAATCGGTCTCACCCTGGCGCTGGTCATGCGGATCGGCCTGCTGATGCTGATCGGATGGATCGTCACCTTGCAGACGCCGCTGTTCGACCTCGGCATCCAGGGCTCGCCCGGCCCTTACGGCGAGCCGACCTTCGAGACGGCATTCTCAGGCCGCGATCTCATCCTGCTCGTCGGCGGGCTGTTCCTGCTGTGGAAGGCGACCAAGGAAATCCACCATTCGATGGAGCCGGCGGACAATTCGGGCGACTTGCTCGACAAGACCCCCGGCATGGCCGCCGCGGCGACCGCCACGTTCGGCACGGTGATCGCCCAGATCGTGGCGATCGACATCGTCTTCTCGGTCGATTCGATCCTCACCGCTGTCGGCATGACCGACGACATCCCGATCATGGTCACCGCGGTCGTCATCACCGTCGGCATCATGATGATCGCTGCCGACCCGCTGGCGCGCTTCATCGAGAAAAACCCCACGCTGGTCATGCTCGCGCTGGCCTTCCTGGTGATGATCGGTCTCGTCTTGATTGCCGACGGGTTCGGCTTCCACGTGCCCAAGGGTTACATCTACGCGGCGATGGCCTTCTCGGTCGGGGTCGAACTGCTCAACATGGTCCAGCGCAACCGGCGGACGAAGGTCGCGACGACGGTGGCCGAATGAGCGACTTCCGCACCCTCGGCGAGGCCGTGTTCGCCAGCCCGCAGATCGGCCCGGCCGATCTCGTTGCCGCGAAGGCGCAAGGGGTCACGCTGGTGATCAACAACCGCCCCGACGGCGAGGCGGAAGACCAGCCGACGGGTGCCGAGATCGAGTCCGCCGCCCGCGCGGCGGGGCTGGACTACCTGGCGATTCCCGTGGGTGGTTCGGGCTTCGGCGAGGCACAGGTCGAGGCGATGACCGCGGCCCTGGACGGGGCAGAAGGCAAAGTGCTCGCCTATTGCCGCACGGGCACCCGCTCGACGCTCCTGTGGGCGCTCGCGCAGGCAGGGGCCGGGCGCGATCCGGAAGCGATTGCCGCCGCCGCTGCTGCCGCAGGCTACGACGTCGCGCCGGTACGCCCGGCTATGGACATGCTCGCCGCCCGCGCGCGCGGCTGACCCTGCCCTATTTTCGATAGTCGAGCGGCGGATCGCGGTCGCCGAGAAGCGAACGGTATTCGTAGCCTTCGCCCCGCGCCGCATCGAATTCGGCGCGCGCCCGCTCGCGAAGATCGGAGTTGCCGAACAGCTCGATTGCGGCGAGCGTCATCGTCTTGGCGGCGACCTGTGCGCCCTTGTAGCCGATCGTCGTCCCGCTCGCGGCCGCCGACTGCCAGCTGTGCGATGACGTGCCGGGGACCCAGGTCGCGGTCCGCAAGCCGACCGTCGGCGTCGCCCACGACACGTCGCCCACGTCGGTCGAGCCATAGCCGAGCGACGTATCGTAGGGCTTGATCTCCCCCGCGCTCGCCAGCGGCTCCGCCGCCTCGCCGAGGCTTTGCGACAGCTGCTCGGCCCAGGCGCGCTCTTCCGCCGTATATTCGATCCCGCCGACCTCGCGCAGCTTGGCATCCATCATCTTCGCCAGCGATTCGTTCACCAGCAACGGATTGTTGCCGTGGATGACTTCCCACTCGACTTCGGTGCCGGTGCCGGTGGCTGCGCCTTCCGCCGCCGCCTCCAGCCGTTCCCACAGCGCCTCGACCTCGGGGGTCTCGGAATGGCGCACGTAATAGAACACTTCGGCGAAATCGGGGATCACGTTGGGCGCGCTGCCCCCCTCGGTGATGACGTAGTGGATGCGCGAATCCATGCTCGTGTGCTCGCGCATCATGTTGACCATCATGTTCATCGCCTCGACTCCGTCGAGCGCGGAGCGACCCTGCTCGGGCGCGCCCGCCGCATGCGCGGACTTGCCGCGGAAGCGAAACTTGGCCGACCGATTGGCGAGGCTGGTCTGCGCCGCCGCGCTGTTCTCGTCGTCGGCATGCCAGTGCAGCGCCACGTCGACGTCGTCGAACAGGCCTGCGCGGGTCATGTAGACCTTGCCCGAGCCACCCTCTTCGGCAGGGGTGCCGTAGAAGCGGACGCGGCCCGGTGTGCCGGTTTCCTCGAGCCATTGCCGAACCGCAATCGCCGCCGCGAGCGAACCGGCGGCGAAGAGGTTGTGGCCGCAGGCGTGCGCGGCGTGCTTGCCCGCGATCTCCTCGCGCAGCGCCGCGTCGGACTGGCTGATGCCGGGCAGCGCATCGAATTCGCCGAGGATCGCGATCACCGGGCCCCCGCTGCCGTATTCGGCGACGAACGCGGTCGGAATCTCCGCCACCCCGCGCTCGATAGTGAAGCCGCTGGCTTTCAGCTCGGACTGCAGCAGTTCGCTCGAGCGGGTCTCCTGATAGCCGACTTCCGCCCAGTCCCACAGCTGGCGCGCGACGCGCTCAGTGCGCTCGTACTGCGCATCGACCGCGGCGATCGCGTCGAACTCCTGCGCCAGCGCCGGTGCGCTCGTGAACATGGCGGCTGCGGCAATCAGGAACCGGGTTCTGGTCATCGATCTCTCCCTTTGTTGCGCCGCTCTAGGGTCCGGGCGAAGATTTGCAAACCGGCAAGCCTCGACAGTGCAGATGCCGCATGGCAAGTCCGCTGCATGGATGCGGATCTCGTCCTGCGCCTGGGGGGCTCTCTCGTCGCGATTCTCGTGCTTGCGGGCATTGCCTGGAAGCTCGGTCTGGGCGGAGACCTGCGCATTCGCGACGAGATGCACGCGCGCGAACTGGCAGACGAGGCGGTTTCCGGATTTGCCGCGGTGGAGGTCGCGATCGACCGCGCAGGGCATGCAGCGCTGCTGCGCGATACCGACGGGCAAGTGCTGCTGCTGCGCCGCCACGGCGCGCATTTCGCATCGCGTCTTCTGACCGGCCACGCGCACGTCCGGCTCGACCGACACCAACTCGTCGTGGGCACCGGAGAGAAACGCTTCGGCGAGGTGACGCTCGATCTGGGCCCGCAGGCGCAGTATTGGGCGGCCAGCCTGCGCAGGTTATGATGCGATAACGCCATGCCCGATTTCTCGCCCGTAGATTATGCCGTACCCGGCTTCGTCCTGCTCGTGCTGGCCGAAATGCTGTGGGCATGGAAACGGCGGCCCGAGGCCTACGAGGCGCGCGACACGCTCACCAGTCTCGCCTTCGGGCTCGGCAGCACGGTGGCGGGCGTGCTGCTCGGCGGCTTCGCGCTGCTCGTGTTTCTCGCGGTCTACGAATACCGGCTGTTCGACATCGGCTGGGTCTGGTGGGCATGGCCGGTGTGCTTCGTGCTCGACGATCTCGCCTACTACTGGATCCACCGCGCCGGGCACCGGGTGCGCTGGTTCTGGGCGAGCCACGTGAACCACCATTCGAGCCAGCACTACAACCTCTCCACCGCATTGCGGCAGACCTGGACCGGCGCGTTCACGCTGGGCTTCGCGTTCAAGCTGCCGCTGGTGCTGCTCGGCTTCCACCCGGTGATGATCGCGGTCGTGGGCGGGTTCAACCTGATCTACCAGTTCTGGATCCACACCGAGGCAATTCAGCGGATGCCGCGCTGGTTCGAGGCGGTGATGAACACGCCCAGCCACCACCGGGTCCACCATGCGACCAACCCGCGCTACCTCGACCGCAATTACGCGGGCGTCTTCATCGTATGGGACAAGATATTCGGCACCTTTGAGCCCGAACACGACGGCGAGCGCATCCGCTACGGCATCGTCAGGCAGCTCGGCAGCTTCAACCTGCTGCATTCGGTGTTCCACGAATGGATCGGCATGGTGCAGGACATCTGGCGCGCGCCGTGGCGGCACAAGCTGGGCTACATCCTGCGCG
This sequence comes from uncultured Altererythrobacter sp., assembly GCA_946885545.1. The sequence continues at coordinate 1,897 of CAMPGP010000134.1, read as the reverse complement.
AACCCGGCTGGACGCACGACGGCAGCCGCGAGACGAGCGACATGATCCGTGCGCGCTGGCGCGAACGGCAGGAAGCGGTTGCAAGTCGAAACCCGATTGCTCCCGACAGCGAGGCTGCTTAATCCTGTTCTCGGGAGAGGATGGGATATGACGGAATTCGACGTGATCGTGATCGGCGGCGGCAGCGCGGGGAGCGCGGTCGCCGGCAGGCTGGCGGAAGACGGGCGGCGCAGCGTCTGCCTGCTCGAAGCGGGCGGGACCAACGACAATTTCCGGGTCAAGACGCCGGGCATGATGCCCTTCATCCCCAAGGCTTCGAACTACCGCTACGAGACGGTGCCGCAAAAGGGGCTGAACGGCCGCGCCGGCTACCAGCCGCGCGGCCGGGGCCTGGGCGGGTCGAGCGCGATTAACGCGATGATCTACATTCGCGGCCACCGGTGGGACTACGACAACTGGGCCGCGCTCGGCTGCGCCGGATGGAGCTACGACGAGGTTCTGCCCTTCTTCAAGCGCGCCGAAGGCAACGTGCGCGGGGCGGACGAATTCCACGGCGCCGACGGGCCGCTGAGCGTCGAAGACCAGAAGTGGCCCAACCCCGGCAGCCTCGCCTTCGTCGAGAGCGCGGCGGCGCTGCAGATGCCGCTGAACGCCGACTTCAACGGCGCGAAGCAGGAAGGCTTCGGGCTCTACCAAGTAACGCAGAAGGGCGGCGAGCGCTGGTCCGCGGCACGCGCCTACGTCGAGCCCCTGAAGGCGCGCAGCAACCTCACGGTCAAGACCGGCACGCTGGTCGAGAGGCTGGTGATCGAGGACGGGCGCGTGACCGGCGTCGCGATCCGCCGTGGCGGCAAGCGCGAGGTGTTTCGGGCGCGCGGCGGCGTGGTGCTGTCGGCGGGCGCGTTCAACAGCCCGCAGATCCTGATGCTGTCGGGCATCGGCCCGGGCGCACATTTGCGCGAGCACGGGATCGAGGTCGCGCTCGACCGGCCCGCGGTCGGCAGCGACCTGCAGGATCACGTCGACTACGTTTCGAGCTGGGCGACCGAAAGCCGCGATCTGATCGGCGACAGCCTCGCGGGCACTTGGCGCATGATAAAGGCCATCCTGGAGCACCGCCGCACGCGCACCGGTGCGATGACCACGCCTTATGCGGAGGCGGGCGGGTTCTGGCGCGTCATGCCCGATGCCCGCGCGCCCGACGTGCAGTGGCACTTCGTCCCCGCGATGCTGGAGGATCACGGGCGCACCAAGGTAAAGGGCCACGGCTTCTCGCTCCACGCCTGTGTGTTGCGGCCCGAGAGCCGCGGCACCGTGCGCCTCGCCTCGCCCGACGCGGCCGCTGCCCCGGCGATCGACCCCAACTTCCTCGCCGACGAACGCGACATGGCGACCTTGCGCGCAGGCGTGCGCCTGTCGCACCGGATCGTCGAGGCCCCGCCGCTCGCCGACTACCACCCGCAGGACCGCTACCCGATCGACCTCGCCGACGACGCCGCGCTCGACGAGCTCATCCGCAGCCGCGCGGACACCGTCTACCACCCCGTCGGCACCTGCCGCATGGGCGTCGACGCGGATGCCGTGGTCGACCCCACGCTCAAGGCCAACGGCCTGGACGGCCTGTGGATAGCCGACGCCTCGATCATGCCGCGCCTCGTGAGCGGCAACACCAACGCGCCGAGCATCATGATCGGCGAGAGGTGCGCGGATTTCGTGGGGAGTCATTTGTTATAGCCTCAAGCGCCGGCGCGGCCCATCCGGGCCGATTGGCTTCCGGCCTAACCGGCCGGCGCGCGGTCGCGCTTGCGGGCTGCTGGTCGCAGCCCGAACCACTCCAAGTCACGTCCGTCACGCGCTGATCCGGTTCGCTGTGCAGGTGGCCTTCGGCCGTCTAGGC
>CAMPGP010000133.1 GCA_946885545.1 uncultured Altererythrobacter sp. | reverse complement strand
GCGGTCTCGACCATCTCGACCATGAAGGTCGAGCGCCCGCGCGCGAGGTTGTCCGAGGCGCCGACGCGGCTGAACAGGCGGTCGACCAGCCCGATCCGCGCACTTGACGCGGGCACGAAGCAGCCCGCCTGCGCGAGCAGCACGATCAGCGCGTTCTGGCGCAGGAAGGTCGACTTGCCGCCCATGTTGGGGCCGCCGATCAGCCACAGCCGGTCATCGGGCGCGAGGCGGCAGTCGTTGGCGACGAAGCGTTCGCCCGCCTTCGCCAGAGCCGCTTCGACCACTGGATGACGTCCGCCGGCGATCTCGATCGCGCGGTCCTCGGCGATCTCGGGACGCGACCAGTCGCCTTCGGCGGCGCGCTCGGCATTGCTCGCGGCCACGTCGAGCCGGGCAAGCGCGGCGGCGGTTGCTGCGATCGCCTCGCGCGCCTCGATCACCGCGCCGGTCAGCTCTTCGAAGTGCGCTTCCTCCGCCGCCAGCGCGTGCCCGCCGGCTTCGGAAATGCGCGCGGCCTCCTCGTGCAGGCCGAGCGAATTGAACCGCACCGCGCCCGCCATCGTCTGGCGATGGGTGAAGCCGCTGTCGGGCCCCATCAGCGCATCGGCATGCTTCGCCGGAACCTCGATGAAATAGCCGAGCACGCCGTTGTGCTTGATCTTGAGCGCCGAAATCCCCGTCTCGTCGCGATAGCGGCCTTCGAGCGCGGCGATCGCCCGGCGGGCATTGCCCGAGGTCTGGCGCAACTCGTCGAGCGCCGCGTCATATCCTTCGGCGATGTAACCGCCGTTCTGGCGCTCGGTCGGCGGCGCGGGCACCAGCGCGCGCTGGAGCAGGTCGACCAGCGCTCCATGCCCCGCGAGGCTCGGCAACAGCGCGTCGAGCAGGGCGGGGCGGTCGGACTTGCCCTGCAGGTGGTCGCGCACCCGCCGCGCCTCGGCGAGCCCGTCGCGCACTTGGCCGAGATCGCGAGGGCTGCCGCGCCCGGCGACAATCCGGCCGAGCGCGCGCCCGATGTCGGGCAAAGCGCGCAGCACCTCGCGCAAGTCGGCGCGCAGCAGCGGGTCGGCGTGAAACCTGCCGACCAGCGCCAGCCGCTCCTCGATCGCCTGCGCGTCGGTCAGTGGCGCCGACAGATCCTCGGCCAGCTGGCGCGCGCCCGCGCCTGTCGCACAGCGGTCGACCGCGGCGAGCAGGCTACCCTGGCGCGATCCCTGCTGCGACTGGACGATCTCGAGGCTGGCACGCGTCGCCTCGTCCATCGCCAGCGCGGCAGCGCCATTGCGTGCGACCGGCGGCAGCAGCAAGGGCAGTTTCCCGCGCCCGGCATGGTCGAGATAGGCGACGAGGCCGCCTGCCGCCGCCAGCATGGGCCGGGTGAACGCGCCGAACGCATCGAGCGTGGCTACACCGTGCACCATCTTGAGCCGCTCTTCGCCGCCCTCGCTGGCGAAGTCGCTGCGTGCGCGCTCGATGGCGTCGCCGGGCCGCGCGTCCCAGTCCTCGGGCGCCACCACTTCGCTCGGGCCGAGGCGGGCCAGCACCGCACCGACACGGTCGGGGGCGCATTCCTCAAGCTCCATCCGCCCGGTCGAGACGTCGACTGAGGCGATGCCGCACGTTCCGCGCACATCGCACACCGCCGCGAGCACGTTCGCCCGGCGCGGCTCGAGTAACGCTTCCTCGGTCAGCGTGCCCGCGGTGACGAAGCGCACGATGTCGCGCCGGACCAGCGCCCTGGAGCCGCCCCGCTTCTTGGCTTCGGCCGGGGTCTCGACCTGTTCGGCGATCGCGACCCGGCAGCCCGCCTTGATCAGCCGCGCCAGATAGCCTTCGGCTGCATGCACCGGCACCCCACACATCGGCACCGCTTCGCCGCCGTGTTCGCCGCGCGTGGTGAGCGCGATATCGAGCACGCCCGCCGCGGTGCGCGCATCGTCGAAGAACAGCTCGAAGAAATCGCCCATGCGGTAGAACAGCAGGCAATCGGGTGCCTCGCGCTTGAGCGCGTGGTACTGCTCCATCATCGGGGTCGACTTACCGGCCATGCGGCCGGGCCTAGCGTCGCGCCGAGCGATTCGGGAAGGGCGGCGCCGCGCCTTTCCCCTACCGCTCGCGCCGCGAGTGTGGTTATGGGGCTCGACGCTAGGGCACAGGCGAATTCAGGAGGCACGGACTTTGGCCGAGGAAAAGCAGGCGAGTTTCACCGCGCGCGAGGCGCTCTATTACCACGAGACCGGCCGTCCGGGTAAGATCGAGATCATCGCCTCCAAGCCGATGGCGACGCAGCGCGACCTCAGCCTCGCCTACTCACCCGGCGTCGCCGCCCCGGTCGAGGCGATCGCCGAGGATCCGGCCAACGCCGCGCGCTACACCGCGCGTTCGAACCTCGTCGCGGTGATTTCCAACGGGACTGCGATCCTCGGGCTGGGCAACCTCGGCGCGCTCGCGTCCAAGCCGGTGATGGAAGGCAAGGCGGTGCTGTTCAAGCGCTTCGCCGACGTCGATGCGATCGACCTGGAACTCGACACCGAGGATCCCGACGCATTCATCAACGCGGTCGCGCTGATGGGGCCGAGCTTCGGCGGCATCAACCTGGAAGACATCAAGGCGCCCGAGTGCTTCATCATTGAGCAGGCGCTGCGCGAACGCATGAACATCCCGATCATGCACGACGACCAGCACGGCACCGCGATCATCACCGCCGCAGGCCTTCTCAACGCCTGTCACCTGACCGGCCGCGAGATGTCCGAGGTCAAGGTGGTGGTGAACGGCGCGGGCGCGGCGGCGATCGCCTGCACGGCGCTGATCAAGGCGATGGGCGTGCGCCACGACAACGTGATCATGTGCGACCGCTCGGGCCCGATCACGCCCGAACGCGAGGGCATGGACCAGTGGAAGAGCGCGCACGCGGTCGAAACCGAGGCGACGAGCCTGGAAGAGGCGCTGGTCGGCGCGGACATCTTCCTCGGCCTCAGCGCCGCGGGGGCGCTCAAGCCCGAATGGGTGCGCAAGATGGCCGACAAGCCGATCATCTTCGCGATGGCGAACCCCGTTCCCGAGATCATGCCCGACGATGCCAAGGCCGTCCGCCCCGACGCGATCATCGCCACCGGGCGCAGCGACTTCCCCAACCAGGTCAATAACGTGCTCGGCTTCCCCTTCATCTTCCGCGGCGCGCTCGACGTGCAGGCGACCGCGATCAACGAGGAAATGAAGATCGCCGCGGCGCAGGCGATCGCCAAGCTTGCGCGCGAACGCGTGCCGGACGAGGTCGCGGCCGCCTACGGCAAGAACCACGCCTTCGGCACCGACTACATCATCCCCGCGCCGTTCGATCCGCGGCTGATGGAGGTCGTTTCCTCCGCGGTGGCGCAGGCGGCGATGGAGACCGGCGTCGCGCTCGCGCCGATCGAGGACATGGACGCCTATCGCCTGTCGCTGAAGGCGCGGCTCAACCCGACGACGGCGGTGCTGACCAACACCTACGAACTCGCCCGCACCCACCCGCGCCGCGTGGTCTTCGCCGAGGCGGAGGAAGACGTCGTGCTGCGCGCCGCGATCCAGTTCCGCGATTTCGGCTATGGCACTCCGGTGCTCGTCGGGCGGACCGAGAAGGTCAAAGCGGCGCTCGCCGCGCTCGGGGTCGACGATCCGGACGACTGGGAAATCCAGAACTCCGCCGATTCGGACCTCGTTCCGCAGATGGTCGATTTCCTCTACCAGCGGCTCCAGCGCCGCGGCCGCACCGAGCGCGACGTGCGCCGGATGGTCAATCAGGAACGCAACGTCTTTTCCGCTCTGCTCGTGGCGCTCGGCCACGGCGACGCGATGATCTCGGGCCTGACCCGCACATTCTCGCAGACCGCGCGCGAAGTGAACCTGGTGCTCGATCCGAAGCCAGGGCAGGTGCCGTTCGGCGTGCATATGATGATCGGCAAGAACCACACGACGTTCCTCGCCGACACCACGATCAACGAGCGGCCGAGCGCCGATCAGCTCGCGCATATCGCGCGCGAGACCGCCGCCGTGGCCAGGCGCATGGGGCACGAGCCGCGGGTCGCGTTCCTGTCCTACTCGACCTTCGGCAACCCGTCGGGCCAGTGGCTGGCGAACATTCGCGATGCGGTCGCGATCCTCGACGCGGAGAAGCCCGATTTCGAGTACGAGGGCGAGATGGCGCCCGACGCCGCGCTGAACCCCAAGGTGATGGCGCTCTACCCGTTCAGCCGCCTGTCGGCGCCCGCCAACGTCCTGATCATGCCCGGGCTGCAGTCGGCCAACTTGTCGGCGAAGCTGCTGCGTGAACTGGCGGGCGATGCGACGATCGGCCCCATGCTGATCGGCATGGAAAAGCCGGTCCAGATCGCTCCGATGACCGCGATCGCGCCCGACGTGCTCACGCTGGCGGTGCTCGCCGCTGCAGGGGTCGTGGGGTAACGGTCGAGCGCGATCCGCTCAGCGGCGTCGATAGCGAAAGTACCACACCTCGTGCCCGTAGACGGTGCGGGCCTTGTGCTCGTAGCGGGTCTCGCACCAGCCCGAGGGGCGTTCCTCCCAGCTCCGCCGCCCATCGACCTGCCACTCGAACGCATCCGTATGGCGGCGCATGACCGATAGCGCATGGCGCAGGTAGACCGGGTGGTCGGTGCCGAAGCGGAATTCGCCCCCGGGCTTGAGCTTGACGGCGAACAGATCGACCGGGCCGTCGTTCATCATGCGGCGCTTGGCGTGCTTGTTCTTGGGCCAGGGGTCGGGGTGGAGCAGGTAGAGCATCGCCAGCGAGCCGTCGGGAATGCGCTGGAGCACTTCGAGCGCGTCGCCGTGATGCAGCCGCACGTTGGCGAGCGTCCCGTCGCGTACGTGCACCAGCGCCTGCGCCACGCCGTTGACGAAGGGTTCGGCCCCGATGAACCCGTGGTCGGGCAGCAGGTCGGCGCGATAGGCGAGGTGTTCGCCGCCGCCGAAGCCGATCTCGAAATGCAGTGGGCGATCGTACCCGAACAGGCGCTCGGCGGTCACCGGACCTTCGGCGGGGACCGCGATCTGCGGCAGCAGGTTCTCGACCAGATCGGCCTGGCCCTTGCGCAGGGGCTTGCCCTGGCTGCGGCCGTAGAGCCGGTTGAGCGTGGTCGGGTCGCCGGTCTTGTTCGCACTCATGGCGCGCCCGATAGCCGGGTGGGCTGGCGAGGGGAAGGCGTCAGGAGAGCGCGGAATAGATCCCGTAGGCGCTGGTTATGGTGAGCGCGCTACCAACCAGGATCAACATCAGCTTGGGGCTGAAATGCCTAGCGGCGATTGCGCCGAGCGGGGCGGCGGCGATTCCGCCGATCAGGAGTCCCAGCGTCGCGCCGGCTAGGTCCGCGATACCGAGCTGGAAGATGAAGGTGGCCGAGATCGAGACGGTGAGAAAGAACTCCGCCGAGCTGACCGTGCCGACGACCTTCCGGGGCTCCGCGCCCTGGATCAGCAGGTTGGATGTGACCACCGGGCCCCATCCCCCGCCACCCGCGGCATCGAGGAATCCGCCGATCAGGCCGAGCGGCGCTACGTGTTTCGCTTCCCGCAGCTTGGGCGGGTAGAGCAATCCGCGAGCGAGCAGATACACGCCCATTCCAGCGAGATAGGCGAGTACGAAGGGCTTGATCACCGACGCGTCGATCGAGGTCAGCAGGTAGGCGCCCGTCACGCCGCCGATGACGCCCGGGATGACCAGGCGCAGGAAGAGCTTGCCGTCGATATTGCCGTGGAGCAGGTGGCTGATCCCGCTGGTCGCGGTGGTGAAGCACTCGACCACATGGACTCGCTGCGAAGCCTGCGCGGGGGGCAGGCCGAGCACGCCGACGAGCATCGTGTTGGTGATGACCCCGAAAGCCATGCCGAGTGCGCCGTCGACAAGCTGCGCGGCGAAGCCGATCGCGATGAACGGCAGCAGCGCCGCGAGATCGATACCGAGCCAATCCATCCCGCAAGCGCCTTTCGCCGGTTACCCGGTGCAATTACCAGCGCTTGCGAGAGGCGGCGAGCGATATTCCGCTACGCCGCCTGAAAGAAAGGAGTTACGCGGCTTCCGCCTGGGCGTCGGGATCGCGCAGCACGTAGCCGCGGCCCCAGACGGTCTCGATGTAGTTCTCGCCTTCGCAGGCGTGGCTGAGCTTCTTGCGCAGCTTGCAGATGAACACGTCGATGATCTTGAGTTCGGGTTCGTCCATTCCGCCATAGAGATGGTTGAGGAACATTTCCTTGGTCAGCGTCGTGCCCTTGCGCAAGCTGA
>CAMPGP010000132.1 GCA_946885545.1 uncultured Altererythrobacter sp. | reverse complement strand
GTGCCGGAGGGGCCGGTGCGACGGGCGCTTCCGGCGCAGGCGGAGCCTCGGGCGCCACGACGCTCTCGGCATAGGATACCGAGGCGGTCAGCGGCAGCGCAAGGAGCCCGGCGGCAAGCAACGCACGCCCAGCAAGGCGGCGGCGCGGGGTGATGTCGTTCATTGTCAGGCTCCTCAAGCGATGGATTATCGATTTGTCGCCCAGCACCGGGCACGCCATCGGTGCTGCGAGTGTGAGCTTGGGTCCGGCGGCGAAACTGGCGATGACCTGGCCATACGCGGCCCGCGTCGCACGGTCGGCGCACTCCACCACGCGCGCATCGCACGCAGCTTCCTGGTCGCGGCGCATCGCCTGCCACCCGACGTAGGCGAGCGGGTTGAACCAGTGGAGCGCGAAGAGCAGCTGCGCGGCGAAGTTTGCGAGCAGGTCGTGCCCGCGGTGATGTGCCAGTTCATGGGCAAGCGCGAGATCCCGCGAGGCGCGATCGCGTCGGGCCATGAAGCCGGGCGGCAGCGCCACCACCTTGTCGAGCACCCCGAACGCGATCGGTGCTGTCGTCTCGGCCGTCTCGACGAGGCGCACCTTGCCCGCCTCACCCACCGGAACCGCGGCTTCGAGCAGGAGGCGACGCGTACGATGGTAGCCGGAGAACCGCGCCCAGAGGAACATTGCTGTGCCGGCCAGCCACAAGGCAAGCAGCGCCGCCGCCCAGGGGAAGGTCGACGACGCCACTTGCGTCGTGGCCATCCCGTCCAGGGCGGCAGCTTGTTCGACGATGACGTATGAGATTTCAGTGACAGGCTCGGAAGTACTCTCGACGGCAGGCTCGACTGGTGCCTTGGCAAGCCATGCAGGCAGCACGATTGGGGGCAATAGCAGCCGGAGAAACGGCAGCAGCCAAAGTGCGTAGGCTGCCTTCGGTCCGAAATGTCGCGCCACAGGGCGGCGCAGGACCAGCACCAGCGCGATCAGCGCGGCGGTCCAGGCGAGTGTTTCGAGGAGCCAGCTCATTGCTTGAGCTCCTTCAACAGCGCTTCGATTTCGGCGATGTCGGCGTGGCTCAAAGCCTCGTCGTGCGCGAGGTGCGCGAACAGCGTCGCCGCGCTACCCCCGAACAGGCGATCGACCAACCGCCGCGATTCGCCGCCGACGTAATCGTCGCGTGCCAGAAGTGGGGTGTAGAGGAAGCGGCGGCCGTCGGGCTCGGTTTCAACCGCCTGCTTCGCGACGAGACGCGACAGCAGCGTCTTCACCGTGGGTAGGCTCCAGTCGCGTTCGCGGCAAACGGCGTCGCACACTTCGGCGGCCGTCAGTGGGCTTTTTTCCCACAGCGCCTCCATCACCGCGTGCTCGGCTTCGCTGATGCGTTCTGGCCTGTCGTCGTCGGATTTAGCCACCAAACCCTCCCCGGCTTGCGCCTACGTCTGTAGCCAATACGACTACGCTTGTAAACATGAAGCGTCTATGAACATTGGTTCATCCTCATGTCGCTGGTAGAGCGCTGTCATGCGTTTGTCCGGTTGCCACAATATCGACGACTTGGGGCTGTTGGCGAAAGCGCGCCTGCCGTGGCCGGTGTTTGACTACATCGACGGCGCGGCCGACGACGAGGTGACCAAAGCACGCAACACCGCCGCGTTCGACGATGTCGATCTGGTGCCGAACGTACTTGCCGGGGTGGCGGAAATCGACACCGGGTGCACGATCATGGGCCGCCGCAGCGCTCTGCCGCTCATGCTCAGCCCTACCGCGCTGCAGCGGGTGTTCCACTGGCAGGGCGAGCGCGCGGTGGCGCGCGCGGCGGAGAACTTCGGGCTGTGGTTCGGCATCTCGAGCCTCGCCACGGTTTCGATCGAGGAGATCGCCGCGCTGACCACCGGCCCCAAACTGTTCCAGCTATACGTCCACAAGGACAAGGGGCTGAACGCCTCGATGATCGAGCGCTGCAAGGCGAGTGGCTTCGACGCGCTGGCGCTGACGGTCGACACGATCGTCTCGGGCAAGCGCGAGCGGTGCCAGCGCAGCGGTTTCACCACTCCGCCGCGCTTCACGCCCGGCGCGCTGCTGTCCTACGCCGCGCGCCCGCGCTGGACGCTCGACTACCTGCTGCGCGAGAAATTCCGCCTGCCCAATCTCTACGGCCACGTCAGCGAAGGCACCGGCAAGGCGGTCAGCATCGCAGAGTATTTCAACACCATGCTCGACACCGCGATGGACTGGGATACCGCCGCGCGCATCCGGCAGGACTGGGGCGGCACGTTCTGCCTCAAAGGCGTGATGAGCCCCGCCGACGCGCGACGCGCGGTCGAGATCGGCGCCGATGCGATCATGGTCTCCAACCACGGCGGGCGGCAGCTGGACGGGAGCCGTGCGCCCTTCGACCAGCTGGCCGAAATCGTCGAGGCGGTCGGCGGCGAGATCGAGATCATCTGCGACGGTGGCGTACGCCGCGGCACCCATGTGCTGAAGACGCTCGCCCAAGGCGCCACCGCCGCATCGGGCGGTCGCCTCTACCTCTACGCTCTCGCTGCCGCTGGCCAACCGGGTGTCGAGCGCGCGCTGACGCTGCTCAAGGACGAGATCGAACGCGGCATGCGCCTGATGGGCGTGACCAGCATCGACCAACTAAATCGCGAGATGCTGCGGCGACGCTACCCCACAATACCGTCATGCTGAACTCGGTTCAGCATCCATCGATGCCTTGAGCACCCAAGTTCGAAATTGCGGAATGGGCCTGAAACAAGTTCAGGGTGACGGTTGCAGGATTTAGGATGCCCCCGATGCTCAAACGATTCGCCACCCTCGCCCTGCCCTTCGCGCTAGCCACCGCGGCCTTCGCGCAGGATGCACCCGTGCCGCCACCAACCGCACCCGCCGAAGAACCCGAAACGGTGCTCGTCGTGCTCGAAACCACGATGGGCGACATCACCGCCGCGATCGAGACCGAGCGTGCGCCGGTCACCGCGGCCAATTTCCTGCGCTATGTCGACGAAGGCCGCCTGGACGGCACGGTGTTCTACCGCGCAATGCCGCTCGAATGGGGCGAGCAGCCCAACGGCCTGATCCAGGGCGGCACGCAGTACGATCCCGAACGTATCCTGCCCCCGATCGCCCATGAACCCACCAGTGAAACGGGCGTCAAGCACCTGCGCGGCGCGCTCTCGATGGCACGGCTCGCGCCCGGCACCGCCAACGGCGATTTCTCGATCATGCTGCAGGAACAGCCGGGCATGGACGCCGACCCCGCGTCCGACGATCCCGAGCTGCGCGCGGGCTACGCCGCCTTCGGCCGCGTGGTCGACGGCATGGAGGTCGTCGAGGCGATCCATGCCATGCCGACCGATCCCGACGAAGGCGAAGGCTGGATGAAGGGCCAGATCCTTGCCGAACCGGTGAAGATCCTTCGCGCCCAGCGGGCCGAAGAACGACCCTGAACGCTCAGGCAGCGATGCCCTGGCGCTTGGGGCTGGGCGCGCTCTCGAACAAGCTCAGTCGCTCGCTCACCAGCCGGTTGCGTCCGCCGTTCTTCGCTTCGTAGAGCAGCCGGTCGGCGGCCGAGTAGAGTTCCGAGAAGCTGATCCCGGTCATGCCGTTCGCTGGCAATTCCACCAGTCCCATGCTCGCGGTCACTACTCCATCCAGGCCCTTAACCTCAGCGGCGATGCGCGAGGCCACCGCCTGGCGTCGCGCCTCGGCGCGATCGCGTGCGCGGTCGCCCCGCAGCAGCAACACGAACTCCTCGCCGCCCATGCGCGCCACCATGCAGTGCTCGTCTGGCGCCAACACAAGCGCAGCGGCGCAGAGCGCCTCGTCGCCCAGTGCATGGCCATGGCGATCGTTGACCCACTTGAAATGATCGAGGTCGAGCACCGCCAGGGTGCAGAATCCGGCCGCACGCAACTCGGCGAAACGTGGTTCGACGGCACGCCGGTTCATCAGTCCGGTCAGCGCATCGCGCTCCGCCAGTCGGCCCAGACTTTGGGCTTGCCGCAAGGCCGTGTCACGCTCGTCGCGCATGCGCAACGCACTCCGCTCGTACGCGATCGACAGCGCGAAGGCGCCGCTTGCGGAGGTATGGACGACCGCCAGCACGAGATGCATCGGCAGAGTTCCGCCCAGGGGTAGATAACTCGGGAGGCTGTCGAAGGTCGCCAGCCCCTCGACGACGCGCACCGCGAACGTTGCGGCCATGACGGAATAGGCGATCACGAGCCCGTGGCTCGAAGCCGATCCCGGTTCGCGCTCGCGCCAGAACTGTACCGCGATGGCCCCCGCCTGGAGCGCCAGCGTGGCGTTCACCAGCGAGAATACCGCGCCGCGCCCGAACAAGCCGGGAAGCGCAAAAAGCATGGCAATGAATATGGCGGGCGCAACGATCGCCACCCAACTCGTGGCGCTTGCACTGAACAAGCGCGCCGCGCGCCACCTTAGCCCGAAGCCGGCGACCAGAAGCGTGTTTGGAATCGCAAGAAGCCATGAAGTCTTCGGCGGAAGTACGATGAACAGGACCAGCGCGAAGGCAAGCACGAGGTTCGCAGCGATCCAGGCCGGCCACCACGCCTCGTCGCGCCGCTTGGCCCACGCGGCAAGGAATCCAACCGCCATCACCAGTAGAATGATCGCGTTGGCGCCAAAAAGCGTAAATGCGTCCAAGACTTGCTGCCCGCCCAAGACGAGCGCCCCTTCCCGTTCACAGGTAAGAAAAAAGTCTTGGCCCGATAGTCTTAAGAAATGGCGAAATGAATGTTACACGGGTCTCAGCAGACTTCGGCTGTGTTTTGCGGGATCGGACCCGGCGGCACCCGCGCCGGATGATTGTGAAACGGATCGGCCGCAAGGCGGTGGCGCTCGCCATATGCCTCGCGCAGCGCCGCAACGAGCCGCAGATCGTAGGCGGCCAGATCACGGTCGCTCAGGATGCGTCGCCCGTCGAATACTGCTAGCCGGTTGGAATTGAACCAGAACTGCGTACCCTCGGCCCAGTATTCCTGCACCGTCGTGCTGGCGTATTCGTCTTTCCACAGGCCCTCGGCGAGCGCACGCTCGTAGGCGTTCTCTACTTCATCGTAGAGCGCCGGATCGGCCAGGCGGATCGCGTCGAGCACGTTATGCGCGAACTCGTGGACGAGAATCGTCTCGCCGTAATAGCGGCTGCTCGGCTTGCCGAGCACGTCCTCCTCCGCGCCGACGGTATAGACCCCGCCGATGCCCCGCACCCGCGCGTTCCAGTACTCGCGGTCGCTCAACCGGCCGATGCGCTCGTCGTAGAGCTTGCGCTCGCACCGGGTCAGCCGCGGATCGTCGCGTTCCGGCTTGGTCCAGTGCGCGTTCTCGGGCAAGTCGGTGATCGCCTCCTCCGCGCCGAGGATCGCGACCCGATACCCTTCGCGCGCCAGCACTTCCGCGAGATCGGGCCGATAGGCGAGCATGTCGCCGATCATTCGCTTCGCATCGGCGAGCGCTGCGCTGTCGACGCGCTCCGAAGCGACGATCGGGATCCCCCCCGCATCGACATACTGCGAATAGAACGGGTCGATCCCGAGCGCCTCGGGCGGCGCAGTCGGCGCGGCAGCGCACCCGGTCGCAAGCGCAACACCGGCCAGTGCCGGCAGAAGCCGGCGTGCGAGCATCGGACTAGTAGACCCGCTTCTTCGGCTTGATGTACTCGACGTCATCGGTCAGCGTGTATTCGTGGACCGGGCGGTAGTCGATCTTCACGCCGCCGCCGTTTCCGCCCCAGCCGTCGAACCAGGCGACGGTGTGCTTCATCCAGTTCGCATCGTCGCGCTCGGGGAAGTCCTCGTGCGCGTGGGCGCCGCGGCTTTCCTTGCGGTTTTCCGCGCTGGCGATTGTGACGTTGGCCTGCGCCATCAGGTTGTCGAGCTCGAGCGTCTCGATCAGATCGCTGTTCCAGATCAACGAACGGTCGGAGACGTGGATGTCCTCCATCCGCTTGTTGGTCGCCTTCAGCAGGTCGACGCCTTCGGACAGCAGCTTGCTGTCGCGGAAAACCGCGGCGTGCTTCTGCATGTCCTTCTGCATCTCGGCGCGGATCTGCGCCGTGGGCGAGCCGCCCTGCGCGTTGCGGAAATGGTCGAGCCGGGCGAGCGCGAGATCGGCGCCGCCCTTGGGCAGCTCGGCATGGCTGGTGCCCGGCTTGATGATTTCCTTGAGCCGGTGCCCGGTCGCGCGGCCGAACACCACGAGATCGATCAGCGAGTTCGAGCCGAGGCGGTTGGCGCCGTGGACCGAGACGCACGCCGCCTCGCCCACCGCGA
>CAMPGP010000131.1 GCA_946885545.1 uncultured Altererythrobacter sp. | reverse complement strand
TTGGCGATATGGCCGGACACCAGCTCGGCCTGCGCCTTCTGGTACTCCTCGCTCATTTCGGTAGCGTATCCGCCCGAACCCTCGCCCTCGATTCCGGCGACGTTCTCGACGAAAATCGGCTTCGCGCCGAGCGACTGGATCTGTTCCTTGGTGGCGGAGCGTACGTCGGTCGCCGAAACCTGCGCGCCGAGGCGCTTGGCCGTCGCGATCGCCTGGAGGCCCGCGACGCCGACGCCCATCACGAAGACCTTCGCCGCCTGCACGGTGCCTGCGGCGGTCATCATCATCGGAAAGGCGCGGCCGTAAGTGTCGGCGGCGGCGATCACCGCCTTATAGCCGGAGAGATTCGACTGGCTCGACAGCACGTCCATGCTCTGCGCGCGGGTGATGCGCGGCATGAACTCCATGCTCAGCGCTTCTAACCCGGCCTTCGCGTAAGCATCGACTCGCGCGCGATTCGCGAACGGATCGAACAGCGCCGCGACCCATGCGCCGGCATTCGCGCCCTGGAGTGTGGCGACATCGGGCGCCTGCACGCCGAGCACGATGTCCGCGCCCTTCACCGTCGCCGCGGCAGGGCCGACTTCGGCCCCGGCCTCGCGATAGGCTTCGTCGGAAATCGAGGCCGACAGCCCCGCGCCCTCCTCCACCGCCACCGCCGCGCCGAGCGCGACGAACTTCTTCACCGTTTCGGGCGTGGCCGCGGCCCGGGTCTCGCCCGGGGCACGTTCCTTGAGGATGGCGATCCGCAAAGCGCTTGCGGCGATCAGCTGGAAATCAGGATGACGACGATCAGGGCGATGATCGCAATGGCCGGAACCGACCATTTGAGGAGATTGATGAAGCTGCCGTAGGTCGCGTTGGCCGCCTTCATGTCGTTGCCCGAAGCCATTTCGTGTCTTTTCCTTCGTGGAAGATGCGTTGGGGCGGGTCTATCGCGCCCGGTGGAAGGCATCAAGCCCGGGCCGCAGCGCGAAACGGCGCCAACAGCCTTAATCGGACCTTTACCCCCTCGCCCTAGATCGAAGAACTGTGCCGCAGCGGGACGGTTTGGGAGCCATGGCCGAAAACGAATCGCGCCTTTTGATGCTGATCGACGACGAGCCGGCGCAGTGCCGGCTGATCACCGCGCTCGCCGCGCGCGAGGGTTGGCGAACGCTCGTGGTCGGCGATTCGGAGACCGCGATCGCAACGCTCGGCACGCGCCAGGGAATGCAGCTCTCGGCGATCATCCTCGACCAGTGGGTGCCGGGCGACGACGCCTGCGCGTTGATCGAGGAGCTCAAGTCGCGCCGACCCGCGCTCCCGATCCTGATGCTGACCACCAGCGCCAGCCCGCTGCTCGCGGTGGAGGCGATGCGCGCGGGGGCAACCGATTATCTCGTGAAGCCGGTGGCGCCCGACCGCCTGATGCTCGCGCTGCGCAGCGCGACCAAGCGTGAAGCGCCGAAGGACGAACTCCAGCCGCTGACCGAGAAGATGCCCGCCGCGCTCGACTTCGACGCGATGATCGGCACCGCACCCTCGTTCCGCACCGCGCTGGCCCGCGCTGCCAAGGCGGCGCGCGGCCACGGTACCGTGCTGATCGAGGGCGAGAGCGGCACGGGCAAGGAGATGCTGGTCCGCGCGATGCACGCGGCAAGCCCGCGCGCGAAGGCGCCCTTCCGCCTCATCAATATCGGCGGCGTGCCGTCGAGTTCGATCGAATCGATTCTTTTCGGGCACGAGCAGAACGCCTTTCCCGGCGCCTTTGACCGGCAGATCGGCGCGCTTCAGCATTGCGACGGCGGCACTCTGGTGCTCGACGAGGTCGACCGGCTCGACCGCGCGGTGCAGGACAAGCTGGCCGACTGCATCGAGCAGCGCATCGTCCGCCCGGTCGGAGCCCAACACGGCTTCCGCGTCGACGTCCGCCTGCTGGGCGCGAGCAACCTGCCACTCGCGGATCTCGTCGAGGCGGGACACTTCGAAGAGCGGCTCCATCGCGCGCTCGCCGGCACGACGATCGCCCTTCCCCCATTGCGCGAACGGCAGGGCGACATCTCCGCCCTGACCCGCCATTTCCTCGCCCGGATCGGCGAGCAGCCGGGTTTGCGGCATCATTCGATCTCCGATGGCGCACTTCAGTTGCTCGGCGCGTTCGACTGGCCGGGCAATGTGCGCCAGCTCCAGTCGGTGCTGTTCCGTGCGGCGGTCTATTGCGAGGGCGAAACGCTCACCACCGAGAGCTTCCCGCAACTGCTCGAGATGATCGGCGACACCGGCGACGTCTCCAATCCGCAGCACGAAGGCAGCGGGGTCCTGCTTTACACGCACGACGGCAACCTGCGCCCGCTGGAGGAGATCGAGGCCGACGTGATCCGCCTCGCCATCGGACACTATCGCGGGCGCATGACGGAGGTCGCGCGGCGGCTCGGCATCGGGCGCTCGACACTCTACCGCAAGCTCAGCGACCTCGGGATCGACAACGCGGCCTGAGCGCCCTACCCGGCCGGGATGGCCGATCCGTTCGACTTTTCCGGCAAGAGTGCGCTGATCACCGGCGCCGCCTCCGGCATCGGCGCGGCGACCGCGCGCTGGCTCGACGCGCACGGCATCGCGCGGCTGGTCCTGATCGATCGCGATGGCGCGGCGCTCGAAGCGCTGGACCTGGCCTGCGAGTGCGAGCGGGTGACGGGCGACGTCTCCGACCCGGCGCTGTGGGACGGGCATTCGCTCGCACCGCTCGACTACGCGGTGATCAACGCAGGCGTTTCCTCCGGGGCGCCGATTGCGGAGTGCGGGTTCGACGAGTGGCGGCGGGTGATGACGGTCAATCTCGACGGGGCGTTCCTCGCGTTGCAGGCCGCGATGCGCGCCATCGCTGGCGCGGGCAGCGTGGTCCTCACCGCTTCGATCAGCGGGGTGAAGGCCGAGCCGGGGACGGCGGCCTACGGCGCTTCGAAGGCCGCGCTGATCCAGCTCGCCAAGGTCGCGGCCAAGGAAGGCGCGCCGCAGGGGCTCAGGGTCAACGCGATCGCGCCGGGCGGGGTCGATACGCCGATCTGGGACCAGACGCCGTTCTTCCTCGACCTTGTGGACCAGCACGGCGGCGATCGCGATGCGGCCCTTAAGGCGATGGCCGCGATGGCGACTCCGTTGGGCCGCTACGCCAGCGCCGACGAGATCGCGGCGCAGATCGGTTTCCTCCTTTCCGACGCAGCCGCCACGATCACTGGCGCGGTGCTGGTGAGCGACGGCGGGTATTCGCTCTAGTCCGGCAACTCGCTGAAGTCGGTGAGCGCGGCGTCGCGCTGGCCGCGCCAGACGTTGCGCGCCTGGACGGTTTCGAACACATCGTGGACGCGCAGGAGTTGGACGCCCGCGTTCATTCCCGCGAGCGCGAGCGCGAGACTGCCGCCGAGCCGTTGGTGCGCGGGCGCCTCGCCCGACAGCGCGCCGATCATCCGCTTGCGGCTCGCGCCGAGCATCAGCGGCTGGCCGAGCGCGTGGAACAGCGGCAGCGCGTTGATCAGCGCGAGGTTCTCGGCGAGCGACTTGCCGAAGCCGATGCCCGGATCGAGGACGATGTTCTCGCGCGGCACCCCCGCCTCTGTCACCGCGTCACGGCGGTCACGCAGCCAGTCGAACACGTCGAACACCACGTTATCGTAGTCGTCGTCCGAGTGCAGATCCTCGCCCTCGCCCGGCGCGTGCATCAGCACCACAGGGCAGGCGCGCGCGGCGACGAGTTCGAGGCTGCGCGGATCGTGGCGCAGCGCGGACACGTCGTTGATCACATGCGCGCCCGCGTGGAGCGCGGCGTCCATCACCGCCGGACGGCGCGTGTCGACGCTGATCGCGGCGCCCATCGCGGCGCAGTATTCGACCGCGGGGATGACGCGCTCGAGCTCGTCGCCTTCCCACACCGCGGGCGCGCCGGGCCGCGTGCTCTCGCCCCCGATGTCGACGATCGCCGCCCCGGCTTCGAGCATCGCGGCAGCGTGGTCGCGCCCGTCCTCGGGCCGGTCGAGGAACTTGCCCCCGTCGGAGAAGCTGTCGGGGGTGACGTTGAGGATGCCCACGACCTGCGGCTGGTCGAGCCGCACGGTGCGCTCGCCGAGCTGGAGCGGAGGATGCGCGAGGGTGAGATTGGCCCACTGCGCCTCCGCCTCGGAACCGAGCGCTTCGGGCAGGCGCGCGAGCGTTTCGGCGGCGGTTTCGGGGGTGAAGCGCAGCCGCTCGACCACCTGCCCTTCCCGGCGACGGATCGCGGCGAAGCGGTGGGCGTAGGCCATCCCGCCAGCGAGGCGCACGCAGTCGCCATGCTCGCTCTGCGGGCTTGCGGCAAGGCCGATGGGCTTGAGGTAGATGCGCTCGCTCATGCGTGCTCCGACCCAATGATACGTTGAGACATGGACCACATGTTACACAGTCCTGGAGAGAAAAATTCGCCCTGCAGGATGCGCGTCGAAAACGGGCGCGATGCGGAGCGAATCATGGCCATGAGACAGGCCTAGCGAGCGAGGACCATGTAGGACAGCGTGCAGTTCCGAAGTTCCGGCGCTTCCTCCATTTTCGCATTTCCACGCTTCATTTCGTCATTCCCGCGAAGGCGGGAATCCAGCCGCCCGCTTGATCTCACGGCTGGCCAAGGTAAGCTGGACCCCCGCCTGCGCGGGGGTGACGGGAATAGGTGAGAGCGGGAGTAGGCCGAGAGCGGAGCCCCTCAGTCCTCCGTCGCGAGCAGGTAGAGCTGGCGCGCGGCATCGATCGGTTTCACTTCGCCGCCATCCTCGTAATGCCAGAAGGTCCAGCCGTTGCAGCTCGGTGCGCCTTGCAGATCCTTCCCGAGGCCGTGGATCGAGCCGGTCTGTTTTTCGTAGGCGAGCGAGCCGTCGGCGCGGACGGTGGCGATCCAGCGGCGCTTCTTGTCGAAGACCTCGGTGCCCGGCTGGATCATGCCGTTCTCGACCAGAGCGCCGAACGCGACCTTGGGCGCGCTGCGCTTCGATTGCATGGTCTGAAGCGCACTTTCGTCGAGCGGCAGCTCCTTTTCGATCCGCTTGAGCGCTGCCTCGCGGTAACCGCCTTCGCGCTCGCAGCCGATCCATTCGCGGCCCAGGCGCTTGGCGACCGCGCCGGTGGTACCGGTACCGAAGAACGGGTCGAGCACCACGTCGCCGCGCTCGGTCGTCGCGAGCAGCACGCGGTAGAGCAGCGCCTCGGGCTTTTGCGTCGGATGGACCTTGTGACCGCCTTCCTTGAGCCGTTCAGCCCCGCCGCAGATCGGCAGGACCCAGTCGCTGCGCATCTGCAGCTCGTCGTTGAGCGTCTTCATCGCGCGATAGTTGAAATGGTACTTCGCCTTCTCGCCCTGGCTCGCCCAGATCAGCGTCTCGTGCGCGTTAGTGAAGCGGGTGCCCTTGAAGTTGGGCATCGGGTTCGCCTTGCGCCACACCACGTCGTTGAGAATCCAGAAGCCCAGGTCCTGCAGGATCGCGCCGACGCGGAAGATGTTGTGATAGCTGCCGATCACCCACAGCGCGCCATCGGGCTTGAGAATGCGCTTCGCTTCCGCGAGCCAGGCCTTTGTAAAATCGTCGTAAGTCTTGAAGCTGTCGAAGCGGTCCCAGTGATCGGTGACGGCGTCGACATGGCTGCCGTCGGGCCGTGCGAGATCGCCGCCGAGCTGTAGGTTGTAGGGCGGATCGGCGAACACCAGGTCCACGCTCGCATCGGGCAGGCGGCGCATCGCCTCGACGCAATCGCCGTCGAGGATCTGGCCGAGAGGCAGAACCAGTTCGCGCGGCGCGGCCACCGGTTCGGCCTTGCGCAGCGCACGTGTCTTCGTGGTCTCAAGGACCCCCATCGTATTCCCCCGTTTCCAACTTATCCACAGGGTGAGTCCAACCGGACTCCGCGTCAAGCCGGGAATTGTCGCGCATTATGGTTAACGTCGCGTAACTTGCGGCGGAACGAAAGAAGTCCGCCACAAGATGTTGAGTCCGCGCGATTCCGCTGGGCTCGATATGCAGCGTGTGTTGCCAGAAGGACTCAATTCTCCCCGAACCGGGAGGATCTTAGAACAGCTCCATCTGCGCTACCGGCGCGAAGCTGCGGCGGTGGAGCGGGGTCGGGCCGTGGGCGCGCAGGGCCGCCATGTGATCGGCCGTGCCGTAACCCTTGTTGCGCTCCCAGCCGTAGTTCGGATGCTCGCGCGCGGCAGCGATCATCATCCGGTCGCGCCATTCCTTGGCGACGATCGAGGCGGCCGAAATGGCAGGCTCCTTGGCATCTCCGCCGACAATCGCGCGCGCCGCCCAGCGCCATTCGGGACGGCGGCCGTGCGGGGTGAGGTTGCCGTCGACCAGAACTTCATCAGGCTCGCGCGCGATCGCTTCGGCCAGCCGCGCGACCGCCAGCGTCATCGCCAGCATCGTCGCGCCGAAGATGTTGAGCCGGTCGATCTCCTCGACCTCGAC
>CAMPGP010000130.1 GCA_946885545.1 uncultured Altererythrobacter sp. | reverse complement strand
ATCGAACACCGTCGAAGAATAAGGCGTTTGCATTCAAACAGATGAAGGGCGGCGGGAGCGATCCCGCCGCCCTTTTTCGTGTCTGCGATCGGCGTCGCGTTAGCTGCCGCGGACGACGATCTTGACCTTCTGGCCGGCTTGCAGCGAGTCGCCCGAACCCAGACCGTTGAGCACGCGAAACCGCTGTTCGCGGGCATTGTCGTAGGCCATTCTGTTCGCGAGCGAGGAGACCGTGTCGCCGCTTCGGACGGTCACTACGTCGATCCGGCGCGGCACGATGCGGCTCGCCTCGGCTTGATTGATGCGACGCATCGAGTTGAACATAGGCGTGAACACCCCCGAACGCCCGGCCTGACTGATCGTGGCGAAGTGGAACGCTTGACTGTTCGAGAACTCGTAAGCGAACACCACAACGTCCACCTGGCCGTTGCCGCTGTTGACCCGCGCGGTGCCGTAGGCTGCCGGAATGCCGTTCACCGTCGTCCGCTGCAGGCTCGACGGGGCGAGGCTCTGCTGGTTGCCGCCGATCGCCTGAAACACGCTGCGCACGTAACTTTCGAGATTGCCGTTATAAGGCCCGGTGCTGAGCTGGCCCTGCCCGCTCTGTCCGTTGATCGAGACCGCGCGCGTGCCGTTGACCATGTAGAACCCTTCGGGCGCGGTAAACGACAGGCGGAAGATGGGGTGGATGAACTGGCGCCCTTCGATCACGCCCTGCTCGGGATCGTCACCGTAGACGAGCCCGTCGATCCGGGTGAGGAAGGTGTCGCGATTGGTCATGCCGGTACCTCCCGCCGCCTTCTGGAGCGCGGTCTGGACGCGGCTCGCGGGATCGGGGTGGGTCGAGGCCCATTCGGGCACACTGGCGTTGGCACGGCCCTGAAGTGACGCGTCGAGCGCATTCTGCGCCGCGAGGCTCTGCAACACGGTCGACATTGCGCGCGGATCGTATCCCGCGCGGTTGAGGTACTGGATGCCGAGCTCGTCCGCCTGAAGCTCCTGATCGCGCGAAAAGCGTAGCGTCAGGAGTTGCGAGCCCTGGAGCAGACCCTGCGAGATCTGCTGCCCGATTCCACTGTTGCCGAGCAGGATGCCCGAAAGGATGGCACCCGCCGCGCCGAGCAGCGTGTTCTGCTGCGCCGCCGCCTGCCTGCGCTGCGCGTGGCGCGCCGCAACGTGGCCGACCTCGTGCCCGAGCACACCGGCGAGTTCCGCCTCGTTGTTCATCAGCGCGACCAGCTGGCGCGTGGTGTAGACGTAGCCCCCGGGGATCGCGAAGGCGTTGTTCACCGAGCTGTTGAGCAGCGTGACAGTGAAGTCCGACTGCGCATTGCCGAGCCCGGACTGTACCGCGATGTTCTGGCCGACCTGCTGCACGTATTGCGCCTGCGGCCCTGTCATCGCGCCGCCGAATTCGGCGAGCAGCTGCGGATGCGCCTCGGCACCCATCTGCGCTTCGGACTGGTTGATCGGCGCCGAGGCATCGGGAATTTCGCCGGCGCCGAGCGTCGTGCACGAAGCGAGAGCGAGCGAGCCAGCCGAAATCGTGGCAAGCGCGAGGGTCTTCAGGTGGGGCATTGCGATGTCTCCTCCAGGCATGCGCGGCGCTCCACCCGCCGCTGCGATTGTTCCTGGGGGAGTAACCCGAGCCACTCCGGGGGGTTCCCGCCACGTCCGTGGCAGGTCAGTCGCCTATGCGGAGAAACCGTTCTTCGCGCATTCGCCGGATCTGCTCCGGCGCCATTTCGGCGAGCGCGTCGAGTTCTTCGCCGATCGCCTGGCCGAGTGCCTTCGCGGTCGCGACCGGATCGCGCTGTGCCCCGCCCGCAGGCTCGGGTACGATGCGGTCGATCACACCGAGCCGCTCGAGGTGCTGCGCCGTCACCTTCATCGCCTCGGCCGCGTCGGGGGCCTTGTCCGCGGTGCGCCACAGGATCGAGGCGCAGCCTTCGGGCGAGATCACCGAATAGACCGCGTGCTCGAGCATGAGCACGCGCTCGGCGCTCGCCAGCGCGACCGCGCCGCCCGAACCGCCCTCGCCAACGATTGTCGCGACCATGGGCACGGGCAGCGCCAGGCACGCCTCGGTCGAGCGCGCGATGGCCTCCGCCTGGCCGCGCTCTTCCGCTTCCACCCCGGGAAAGGCCCCCGAGGTGTCGACCAGCGTGACGACCGGCAGGCCGAAACGCCCGGCCATGTCCATCAGTCGGATCGCCTTGCGATAGCCTTCGGGCTTGCCCATGCCGAAGTTGTGCCGCAGCCGCGTCTCGGTGTCGTGGCCCTTCTCGTGCCCGATCAGCATCACGCGGCGCCCGCCGAGGCGCGCGAAACCGCCGAGGATCGCCTCGTCCTCGCCATAGAGACGATCGCCGCCGAGCGGCACGAAGTCCTCGAACGCGTGCTGGACGAAATCGCGGAAGTGAGGCCGCGCGGGGTGGCGCGCGACCTGCGTCTTCTGCCACGGCGTGAGCGCGGCATAGGTGCTGGCGAGCAGGTCGGCGCTCTTCGCCTCGAGCCGCGCGAGTTCGCCCGAGATGTCGACGTCGTCGCCATCGGCCGCGGCGCGCAGTTCGGCGATGCGCGCTTCGAGCTGCGCGACGGGTTTCTCGAATTCGAGGTAGGAAATCATCGCGCCGCGCTAGTCCGCCTTGGCGCGATGGGCAAGAGGATGCCGCTCGTTCACCAGCGCCACCAGCCGCGCGCTGTCCACGTGGGTATAGATCTGCGTGGTAGCGATGTCGGCATGGCCGAGCAGGGTCTGGAGCACGCGCAAGTCGGCCCCACCTTCGAGCAGGTGCGTCGCGAAGGCATGGCGCAGCACGTGCGGGCTGACCTTTTCTGGCGCGATCCCGGCGCGAACCGCTAGTTCCTTGAGCAACTGGAACAGCCGCTGGCGGGTGAGCGGCTTGCCCGCACTCGAGGGAAACAGGTGCCGGCTGCCCTCGCCCCGCAACGCCAGCCAGCGCGACAGCGCCGCTTTCGCACGGCCGCTGACCGGCACCATGCGCGACTGCCCGCCCTTGCCCGTCACGGTCAGGAACGGCGCGTCGCGCGGCACCGCGGATAGCGGCAGCGAAACCAGCTCGGTCGCGCGCAGACCCGAACCATAGAGCATCTCGAGCAGCGCGAGCAGCCGCACCGCGCGCGGATCGTCACCATCGGCCTCTCCCTCCGCTTGCGTGAAAAGCGCCTCGATCTCCGCATGCGAGAGGATCTTCGGGAGCGGTCGCCGCGTCGCCGGGCGCGGGAGTGCGGGCGAAGGGTCGTCGCCGCGCAAGCCCTCGTCGACCAGGAAGCCGTAGAACTGCCGCAGCGCCGACGCCTTGCGCGCTACCGTGGCCGGGGCGAGCGCCGCCCAGACCTGCCCGAGCCGGGCGAGATCGTCGCGCCCCGCGCCGTCGAGCGCGCCGATCGCCTCCTCCGCGCCTTCGAGGTCCCGGCGATAGGCGGCCAGCGTGTTGGCGGCCGCGCCGCGTTCGGCGGCAAGCATGGCGAGGAAATCCTCGACCGCGGACATCAGGCCCGCGCGACCGCCTCCGCCGCGATCATCCGCGCCTCGGCGGTCAGGCCTACGCGGTTCAGCGCCGAGACGATGTGGAACAGGTGCCGCGCGGTCATGCGGTCCCACCCCTCGCCCTGCATGCCGAGCCCGGCGAGCAGCGTGACGAGCGCGGCATTGTCGACGTCGGCGGCCCGTTCGATGGTGCGGGTCCAGCGGGTTTCGCGGGCCAGGTCGATACCGACCCGTTGCGAGAGGTTGTCGAGCGTGCCGCCCTCTATCCGCCCCAGCCCCGCGAGCGCCGCGACGAGGAAGCGCGACTTGCGCTGCGAATCGCTTTCGTCGGCTTCGACGAATTCCTCGATCTGGCTGCCCGATACGGTGTTCTGCCGGTTCGGCTGCGCCAGCGCGAGCAGCGCCCAGCCGAGGCTGCCCTGGTCGACGACCGGCGCCCACTCCATCGCATCGCGATCGAGCCCCGCCGAAAGCATGGAAGCGATGAGCTGCGGCGCGGCCTCGGCAAAGTCCTCGCTCGGAGTCATACGCGCCGCGGCATAGGCGGTCAGCACCAGGCGCCCGTAGCCCGCGCCGTCGGCGGTCCCCCAGATGTCCTGCATCGCGGCGAGCCGCGCCGGGGCGTCGCTGACATAGGCTGCCCGCAGGCTCGCCGCAGTGGTCGCCGCAGGTCCTTCGGCGCCTTCGGTGGCATGGATCTGGCTGTAGAGATCGACCATGGCGGCGGACGAGAGGATGCCTTCGCGGCCCGCGCGATCGGCCCCCGGTGCGCGTGCGACGGGGGTCAGCATCGGCGCGATCGCCGAAACGCGCTGATAATAGGGGTCGGGATCGGACAGCAGGCCTTCGGGGATTTGGGCACCGACGGCATTGGCCAGCGCGTAGCGCCAGGGTGTGATCTTGTCGACGTCGTCCCATTCGAGATTCACCGCGCGGCGGCCCGCGCCCGCAGCCCCGGCGTAGCGCTGTGCCAGCAAGACGTCGATCGCGGGCGCGGTGCCGCGCGACAGTGCCCTGCTGAGGTCGGTGCCGGCGCGCACGCCCTGCCCGGCGAAGGCCGAGCAGATCGAGCGCCACAGCTGCCATTGCGCCTCGTCGCGATCGCTGCCCTGGAGCTGGATCGCGGGGCACGCGCCTGCGATGTCGGCGGTCGCGACATAGGCCTCGAGCGCGGCGTCGGTCAGCGCGCGGTTCCAGTTGCCGCTGTCGACGTCCTGCACGATGGCGCGGGCCGCGACGTATTCGCCGATCGAATTGAGCGTCGCTGCGCGCAGCGCGGCGAAGTCGACCGGGTCCATGCCTTCGGGCGCGGCGAGACGGCTCGAGAGCGCCCGCCTCAGCAGGATGTGGCCCCAGCGCGACACCAGCGGTCCGCGCGTTCCCGCAAGCGCAGCGCGGACCAGAGTCGCGGGCTGCGCCGCGAGCGATGCGGTGACGAAACCACCTTCGTCGGGCCCGAGCACTCCGACCTCGGCCAGCGAACGCTGCGCCGCAGGCGGAATATCGAACCGTGGCTTGAGCCCGAGCAGTTCGTCGAGCTCGTCGGGATCCATCGCCTCGAGTTCGGCCAGAGAGGGCAGGTCGTCGGGCAGGTCGACCGGCGCGGACGGCCCCTCGTCGACGCCGGGAATCGGCTGGATCACCGGAACGCTGGTCGATGCGGGCGCGGGGACATCGGGCGCAGCGGCGGTGGGCCGCGGCGTCGGCGTCGGGCTCGGGGCCGGCGTGGGATCGTCGAAGCCGGGCGGCAACAGCGATTCGGGCGAACTCTGCGCGAGGACGAACGTCGAGGTCAGCGCGAGCGCCGCGCCTCCGGCGAACAGCAGCGCCTTCATTGCACCGCCTCCGGCAGCTCGACCGGCTCGGCGATGGGGCGCAGCGGCTCCTCCCCGCCGTCGATCCACGCATAGAGCAACAGCGCGGCGAACAGCGCCGCCACCAGCCATACGATCCGCCTACCCGTCATTGCCAAAGCCGAACGACCCTTCCTTGCACAGTTGCGCGCCACCTACCCCATCTATAGGCCGGGCGGCAATGACCCAGCAGGCAGAGACCCTGAGCGATACCGAAATCGCCCGCATCGCGCGCCGGATCGACCGGCCCGTCGTGCTGGTGGGGCTGATGGGCGCGGGCAAGTCTACCGTCGGGCGCAAGATGGCCGCGCTGCTGGGCAAGGATTTCGTCGATGCGGACGATGCGATCGAGGACGCGGCGCAAATGCGGGTCGCGGAAATCTTCGACCGTTTCGGCGAAGATTATTTCCGCGACGGCGAGCGGCGCGTTCTGGCGCGGCTGATCGACGAAGGACACGGGGTCGTCGCCACCGGCGGCGGCGCGTTCGTGAACGACGAGACGCGTGCGCTGATCCTCGAGCGGGCGATCGCGGTGTGGATCGACTGCAAGGTCGATACGCTGGTCGAGCGCACCGCGCGGCGCAACGTTCGCCCGTTGCTGCGCGATGGCGATCCGCGCGAAATCCTCACCCGCCTCAGCCGCGAGCGCGAACCGTTCTATGCCCAGGCGCCGATCCGTATCGCGGGCGAGGACGGGCCGCACCTCGATACGGCGATGGCGATCATCGAGGCGATAGATCGATGGCTTTAATTCCGGTGGAGCTGGGCGGCCGCTCCTACGAAGTCCGCGTCGCCCGGGGCCTGCTGCGCGAAGCTGCGCAGCATTGTGCGCCGCTGCTGCGCAAGAAATCGGTGCCGATCGTGACCGATGCGAACGTAGCGCAGGCCTGGCGCGCGCCGGTCGATGCCTCGTTCGCCGACGCGGGGATCGAGCCGCGCTGGCTGGTGCTCCCGCCCGGCGAGGGCAGCAAGGGCTGGGAAACGCTCGCGCGGCTCACCGACTGGCTGCTCGACGAACAGGTCGAACGCGGTGATCATGTCCTCGCGCTGGGCGGCGGGGTGATCGGCGATCTCGTCGGGTTCGCCGCGGCGATCCTCAAGCGCGGGTGCCATTTCATCC